>JAQGPK010000049.1 GCA_028293095.1 Chlamydiia bacterium
ATTAAAATAATTCTTGCAACTCTTTCTTCAGTTCAACCAACTTCTCACGACAAGTAAGAACGCCGGTTACTGCTACAGTAATTAACGGAAGTCTGACTCAAGGTAAAGCACTTTTGGCAGCTCTTGAAGCATCAACAAGAGCTGCAGTGTCTAGATCCTCATCTAACGCTAGCATATAGAGAACAGGGATACAAGATCTAAAAAAATGTAAAAGATCATCTTTGTTTGAAAGGCCATATAAAATCCTGGAACCGAACTCGTCACCTCATTTTCCACTTAAACAGAGCAATTTTTCAAACAAAGAGTCACTAATCGGGAGATAATCACTGGAGTAAATTTTAAAGAGCCTCAGCGAGAGCCGCTGAAATCATCTGCTGATAAATAATAAAAATATTGATTTTAATAATTATATTGTAAATAATTAATTACGTTTTTAATAAAATAAAAGGAATGTATAGTATGAACAATCAACAAGTATGGACTCTTCCCAAAGATCAATACAATGAGACATGTCCTATCACCCTGCATACATTTGAAAATCTTGCAAAAGGTGGAAACCTTGTTGCCACATATTGCGGACATAAATTTTCTCGCATTGCAATAAAAGAGTGGATCAGAATAAGAGCAAACGAAGGCGCTGACAAAAACTGCCCTACCTGCCGTAAAAAGGTATCGGAAAGAGCGTTAATCCCGGTAACTATTGCTGCAGAAAGAGTCGCGCAAAATAGCCTCTCCTCAAGCCCTTCCAGCTCCTCTAGTTCCTCTAGTTCCTCTAGTTCCTCGAGTTCTTCCAGTTCTTCCAGTTCTTCGAGTTCTTCAAGTCAAGTAAGACCGCCTGTTGACACAGCAGTAATCAATGGTGCTCGAACCCAAGCTGAAGCGCTCTTAGCAGCTCTTGAAGCATCAGAAAGAGAAGTAGCTTCTAGCTCTTCTTCCAGTAGCTCAAGCGTACAGAGAACCGAAGCGCAAGAAAAAGATGCATCACTACTAAAGCAAGTAACCTTCATACAAGAATTAATAAGCGGACCAGATACAATAATTATAATAAAAAAAGTATTAGAAAAAGAAGAAGTAGAAGATACACCAACAATAATTGCACTAATCGAAGATCTTCAGAAGCTCCCAACGGCGGAAGAAATGAAGAGAGAGCTTGAAGCAAGAATCACAAAGCGAGAAGAGCTCGAAGAATTACTAGAATCTCTCTTAACATGGCTTAGCTATGTGGCAGAGTCTAAAGAACTAGACTAATTCAAAATGACTTTATGCATTCAAGGAAAATTTTTGAATGTGTGAAGCCGTTTAATTCAACCACTCCGCTTTCATAACTTGTAAGCCTCTCTAAAGGTAGTTATGAAAGCATATTCTAATTTTTTATTACCTCTTCTCTATCTCTGCTTATCCTCTGTTTTGTTTCTCTGCTTCTCTAAAATTTCCTTAACATACTTACATCTCGATAATTTATAAAATAAGTGCATTTATTAAATAAATATTGATTTTAATTTATTAAATATTAATAATGTATTTAATTATTATTTAATATAAGCGAGATTACAATATGAATAATCAACTAGTAACATGTACTCTTCCTGAAGATCAATACAAGGAAATCTGCAGTATTTCCTGTGAAACGTATGAAGCTCTTGCAACAGAGGGAAACCTTGTTGTCACTGATTGCAACCATAAATTTTCTCGCGTTTTGATAAACGACTGGCTCAGCAGACAGAAAAGCGAAGGCAAAGGCGAAAGCTGTCCTGCCTGTCGAAAAGACCTAGCTGGAAAACCCTTAATCCCCGTAATCATAGCAGTAGAAAGAATCGCTCAAAACAGTCTCTCTTCCAGTTCATCAAGCTCATCAAGCTCATCAAGCTCCTCTAGCCAAGTAAAACCTTCTGTTGAGGCTACAGCAATTAACGGAAATCTCACTCCAGCTGAAGCACTTTTGGCAGCTCTTGAAGCATCAGAAAGAAAAGCAGATGCTCAACCTTCATCCTCATCAAGTAGTTCTTCTTCAAGCTCCTCTAGTTCATCAAGCTCCTCTAGCCAAGTAAAACCTTCTGTTGAGGCTGCAGTAATTAACGGAAGGCTCACTTCAGCTGAAGCGCTCTTAGCAGCTCTTGAAGCATCAGAAAGATTAGCCTCTTCTAAACCTTCATCCTCTTCTTCATCAAGCAGCTCTTCCAGTTCATCCAGTCACATAAACCCAAAAAAAAGGCCCCACGATCCATTTCCTAGTGAAGTGAGCAACAAACAGAGCTTTACTGCTAAAAAGCACAATTCAGAATTTGCAGTAGATGGTAGCCATTCATCCTCATCAAGCAGTTCTTCTTCCAGCTCTCCTATTTCAGTACACTCCTTAAGCGTAAGGCGGCCTGTATCTGGAATAACAGGAATAGATAGCCATTCATCCTCATCAAGCAGCTCTCTTTCCAGCTCGTCTAGTTCAGCACACTCCTCAAGCGTAAGGCGGCCTGTATCTGGAATCACAGGAGTGGATCAAGCAAGAGTAGGCCACGCGCAATCTCTAGCAGAGCAAAGGGTAAGAATGGGTCAAGCGGCAGCGGCAGACCTTGCACAATCTCTAGCAAAAATTAAAGCACAAATGAAGAAACAAGATGAAGAACTTTTGGCACTATTAAAGCGATATGAAAAGAAGTAGCTTCAAGAGCTTCATTGAGCAACAGCTGGAGTTCAAGGAGCTCCTCGTCTAGCTCAAGGAAATAAAGAGCACGGACACAAGATCTCGATATGGGTAAATTGCCGTGCTCCAAATCCGTAGCTACCATGTTATGTTACATGGAGACATTTCTCATTATATATTCAACGCCTCTCTAAAAGCAGTTATGAGAGCAACCTCTAATTTTTTTCTTACTTCTTCAACTTCTTCTTGTTTGCACAAGCCTTTGCTTGCCTTTTTCATCTGTGACACAATAGCGACGCCATCATGAAGACTCTCTTCAAGAAGCTGCCAAGGTGGCAGAGTTAAAAAAATACTTCCTTGATGCAAAAAGCCGTGCTGTGTTCTTCGCTGCGCAGAACCGCCTATTTTATATCCATTCAGAAGAAGATCATACTTTGTTGGAGAGGCCATACAAAATTCTGGAAGTGAGCCGGTCATTTCATTTTCCTCTAAAGAGAGTAATCCTCCACATACTTGAAGAACTGATTGAAGCACGATCTCATTAATAAACTCATAGCTTTCAAGAACATTTTTTACATATCGAGGGTGGGATGAGGGCAGAACAACAGAAAAGACAAAATCCTCTACATGAAAAAGCATTCCCCCTCCTGTAGGCCTTTTAACAAGCTCAAAAGGTATACTTTCTTTTCTGAGATATTTTTCAGGGTCAATAAAATGACCATAACTAATTGTTGGACGTTCCCACTCATACAGGCGAAGAAGAGGCGCCTCTTGACTTATGAGCCCATCAATGAGCTCTTGATCTCTTTGCATCTGCCAGAGCGCAGATCTTTTCCCATCATTACTTATCTCGAGAGGATAGGATGGCATGTTTGACTCAATCGATCACCAAAGACATAGCCGAGCTTTTTTAACTCGTGGAGATAGGGATCTCTTTCCTCATAGACATACATTGCTCTTGAGCCTGCATAGGTAATCAATAAAAATTTTTGTTTGGTAGATTCTGTAAGTGTATCAAAATCCCAAGCCAGCGTTGGAAGAAAAAGAATTATATTCCCAGGCTTTTTAGGAAATGGATTAAAAGGCAGGCCGTTGATCGCTTGATCACTCTCTCCGTCAATACAGATCATCAAGCCACAAACAAGACCACGGATAGAGTTTGCCTCTTCAAGTGTTTGCACGCCTGATCGCTGTATGGGGAGCTCATATACTTCATCATAGCCAAAGCGTAGAAGCTTTTTGAGAGAAAGTTGCGATGCAAGTTTTGAAAAAACAGCACTTTTAACAATTTTTTCAATCTGAGGATCTTTTCTGGAAACGTCTCTTGTCCCCTTGTGTCTCTTTAAGACAGCGAGCTGCTCATCAGAAACTAGCCCTTCAAACTCTATGAATCCATGATTTTCAAAAAAAGCTTTTTGATCCGCGGAGAGAAAATACTGCATACCTTATCTTCTGTAAAATTAAGGGAAAATTGTACCATAATAAAAGAATAATACCAATGCTTAGAAATAGGCGATAAATAGACGAGTAGATTTTGCTGAAGCCTAAAGCCAGGAATTGGCGGCAACTTGAGTAAAGTTGTTGAGGGCAAAAACAAAATTCTCCACATAATATTTATCATATTTCTAAGTATTTGGTATAAACCCAACTAAAGGCTTCGATGAACCCGTACGATCAGCTCATTCAAAAGATCTCCCATATTGAGCAGGCTCTTCACTACTCCTTTACTACTAAGAATTATTTGATAAGTGCTTTTACTCATAGCTCGTTTCTGAATGAATATAAAAACCTAGCCCTCAAACATAATGAACGGCTTGAATTTTTAGGAGACTCTGTTCTTAATCTCATCGTTACCGAGTACCTCTTTCGCAACTTTCCAGAAATTGCAGAAGGAGAGCTCTCTTCTTTTAGAAGCTCTATCGTTTCGGCGCCATCGTGTACAAAATTTTTAGAAAAAATTGCGGTCGGCCAGTACCTTCTGGTAGGCAAAGGTGAGCAGCTCAATACAGGTCGTAGACAAACTTCAATTCATGCAGATCTTTTTGAGGCAATACTGGGAGCCATCTATCTCGATGGCGGGCTCGAAAAAGCACGCACCTTTTTCTTCGATAACTATACCGGATTACTTCAAAGCCTACTTACAAAACCACAACTGAATTTTAAAGCCCTTCTGCAAGAGCATCTCCAAAGAATCAAGCATGCCGTCCCACAGTACCGTGTTATTGATGAAAGCGGACCTGACCATGAAAAAAAATTTACTATTGGCGTATATATTGAAGATCTCCTCATCGGCACAGGCAATGGAACTTCAAAGAAAGAGGCAGAACAAAACGCTGCATCTATTGCCCTCAAAAATATAGAGGAAACTCCCTCATGAAATTAAAAACTGTCTGGTACTGCTCCGATTGTGGTCATAAACAGATTCGCTGGTCAGGCCAATGTTCTGGCTGTAGTAACTGGAACACTCTTCAAG
>JAQGPK010000051.1 GCA_028293095.1 Chlamydiia bacterium
TTAAAGCAGTAATCGGCATGTTTAGACACTGGACGCTCACCGGCTTTTACGTACTTTGTGAACTCTGGGGTAGTATTGTGCTTTCAGTCCTTTTTTGGAGCTTTGCGAACGAAATCACAAAAATTGCAGAAGCGCCCCGCTTTTATAGTGTCATGAGTATCGGTTCGAACACCGCTGCAATTATTGCGGGACAAGTTGCTGTAATCTTCTCAACAGATTCGTTTTCCCCTGCATTCTTTGGCAATAACGCCTGGGAACAGTCCCTTATTAAGCTCGTCAGCCTTGTGATTGTTTCTGGCATTATAATGCTTATTAGCTTCTCCTGGATGCAAAAAAATGTTTTAAACGACCCAGGAGCTGTTGCACCTGAAAGAACTGCTGCTCAAAAAGCGAAGCAAAAATTAGGTTTTATAGAAAGTTTACGCTACGTCGCTCGCTCAAAATACCTTCTTGCAATCGCCGCTCTTGTCATCTCCTATAATCTCGTTATCTGTCTTGTCGAGATCATCTGGAAAGAACAGCTCCATGAACTCAAGCCAAAACCTCAAGATTACAATATCTATATCAACAACCTTTCAAGCTATGGAGCTATCATCTCAACAGCTGCATCCCTTTTAATGGTAGGTATTCTCAGTAGGTTTGGCTGGACAAAGACAGCTCTCTTAACGCCTCTTGTACTCCTTGTAACTGCGATCGCCTTTTTCGCCTGCCTTCTCGCAGATAACTCGCTCTCTCCAATACTCTCAGTCTTCCTTGGTACAACACCTCTTGCCATTGCTGTTTTTCTAGGGTCCGTACAAAATTGTTTTTCAAAAGCAGCTAAGTACTCTCTCTTTGATGCGACAAAAGAGATGGCCTTCATTCCACTCTCTCCAGAGCATAAACTCAAAGGAAAGGCAGCCATCGACGGAATTGGCTCTCGGCTTGGCAAATCAGGTGGATCCTGTATCCATCAAGGACTCTACCTTCTTTTCTGCTCTCTCACCGCCAGCGCTCCTTACGTGGCGATCATCCTACTGGCTGTCATTGTTGTCTGGATTATTGCAGTTTTATCTCTTGGTAAGCAATTTGAAGAAGTCTCACGCGCTCATAAAGAGCTTATCCCCGAAGAAGCTGAAGAATTAATTCAAAAGGATAACCCTACTCCATCTCCAACAGAACTAACTCCTGCAATATCTTTGACTTAATTTGTTATTTAAATTATAATTACAATTATGTTAAAAATAGCCTTAAGAGGATATATGTTTCGTTCAAGAATTGTAAGCGCACACAAAATGATTTTTGTGGCTGCATTCATTACTCTCTGTTCAAGTTGTGCTCGTGATATCTCTTCAGATATCTACTCTGCAGACCATGTGGGTGAAGCATCAACAACCTACTCAGGAACCATTATACACGTACGAACAGTTACCGTAAATGATAGCGAACGCCTTCAAGATAATAGCATGGGTATTATCGGCGGCGGTCTCGGCGGTGCGTATGCTGGCTCGCACATCGGAAAAGGTGATGGAAATACGCTTGCAATAATTGGCGGAGCACTCGCAGGCGCAACAGCAGGCGCTTTTGCTGAAAAGGCACTCAAAACTCAACAAGGCGTTGAATATGTAGTGCAGCTCGATAATGGTCAATCGATGACTGTCGTGCAAGGTCCAACCCCTGCTTTTACTACAAGTCAACCAGTCTATGTGATTGTAGGTCAGCAAGGACGCTCACGCGTTATTGCTCGTTAAACATACTCTCTTTTGGGGACGGCCATCGTCTCCCCAAAATCTTATCCTTTCACCTACCAAGAACTACCAAAAGACTAAAAAGCCAAAGAGATAGACTTAACGGTATGCACTATTCTTTTAAACCACAAAGATTACAGAGAATACAAAGAGAACAAAGAGAACAATTTATAGGGTATAGAGTAAATGGTTACCTATCAATAGGTTGAGATGTTTCTCTAGGTAAAAAAGAGTTACGCAAACTACATTCTTTAGGATCACTCATTTAGTTCTGTGGGCGCCATTCTAGAATGCTGTTCGCGGTAATAGATGGTAACGAGTTCAATAAAGGAAAGCAGTCCAATGCTACCCATAATCCCGAAGAAAAGCGCTGGAACTTCAATATTTACGCTCATTGCTAAAAGAGCTAAAAATTGCAGCGATGTGACAATTTTGCCACAGTAGAACGCTCGACTTACAAATCGGTTCCATCCACCGACGCATACTAAAAATCCACTAAATAGCAAAAGAGAAAAGTCCCGACATAAAAAGGAAGTAAGCTCTGTAACTGCCATCTTTTTTTCAATAAAGAAAATAATCAAAGCCGTTATCACAAACAGTTTATCAGTTATGGGATCGAGCAGTGTGCCAAATCTAGAAGATACCTGAAGACGCCTTGCCAAAAATCCATCCAGAATATCGGTAATTTGAGCTGCTATTATGGCGCCACAGCGAATATAGGGATCAGGTATAAAGAGAAGAGCTGCAAGAGGCAGACGAAGAAAAGAAAGACAGTTTGGGAGAAGTTTTACGATATTCATTGTTACTACACAGGATTAATTTCAGATGCAACCGGTTTCTTTCGTAACCAAAAATACAAGATTGTAGAGACAACAGCAACCATAAAAAGAGCAAATATGACAATATTTCCTTTGCGAAGTAAGTCACGCATCACATCATAGTTTTTTCCAAAGGAATAGGCTAAGGAAAAAAGAGCCGCTGAAAAAACAAAACAGCCAATCGCATCACTCAATGCAAATTTCCCAAAATGCATTTTGCCAATGCCTGCTGTCATAAAGATCCCATTTCTCACACCAAAAGGTATAAAACGGCCTATAAAAAGAGTCCAAAACCCATAATTATCATAAAACCATTTCAAACGCTCTACCCTCTTCTCATTGAGTGAAAAGGGGAGCCACTTCACATTATACAACCTTTTTCCAAGTCCTCGTCCAAGCCAATAAGCTATCCAGTCAGAGAAATAGCACCCAAGAAAAACTGCCATAAAAAGGTGGATGGTATTTTCAGGAATTACACTGCTTGCCAAGACGCCACCTAGTATCAGAATGAGCTCTTCGCTGACAGGCAAACTAAAACCTGCTAACATAAGAAGTCCAAATAAAATAAAGTGGGCGTTATCAGCATGCAACGAAAGCCATTCGAGCAAAGTTTCCATAACCCCTAAATGGTTATAAACATTTATTAAAAATACAATTATATAATAGATCTTTATCGATTGTAAAGAACTTATTTTTTAATTACCCACAACTCGAGTGGGTAAAAAAGTAAGTAGCGCGATTTTTATTTCTTCATAACCTATTTCCGATTAAAATTATACTTTTATAATTACACTATTGAATAATAGTTATTATGTGTATATGATTGATCTATTAATTTATATAAAAATATAAAATAGGTTTACAATGTTTTGTCAAAATCCAACATTCGTACAATTTAAAGCTGTAGTAGACCCATCTTCCCCTATTCTCACTCCTGATACAGAGCTCAACAAAGCGCTTGCTCAAGTCACGCTACATCCTGAAGAAGAAAGAAAAATAGATCAACTAGCGCAAGCAATTATCCCAACTTCTCTAACAACTATAGAAAGCCTCTCGGACTCACTACTGGGAATCGTCGCTTCGTATCTCCCTGAGAAGATGTGTAGTTTGGCCCATCTCATACCACGCCTTCAAACTTCTGAAAATTACCTGTGTCAAGCAAGTGCCCGTCCAAGTGAACTAGCGACAAAATATATCCAAAAAACAGCATCTTTAAAAAATGACACTCTCTTTCTTCCCGATACTCTTATGAAGGTGAAGGATGAAGTATATGACTTAGATTGCTCGAATCTCCACTGTACCTTAGAATTTATAGAAAACCTGTATCTTCATTTCCCCCATCTGAAAAGTTTGAAACTCTCTCACTATACGCTCGATAGCTCTTTTTTTGAAAATCTTGTCAGATGGAAAGATTTAGAGGATCTCTCTATTTCTCACTGCACACCGCAACACGACTACACGAGCTTACAGCCACTCTCAAAATTGACCCACTTAAAAAGTCTAAATCTTGGCTATTATAAATATTTAATTAACTTGGATTTTATTCAGAATTTATTAAAATTAGAAAATCTTAATCTTGATAATGCTTTTAAATTAGATCTCAGTGATATAGCTCATCTTGCGACGCTACCCTCTTTAAAAACCGTCTCCTTTGCCCATTGCATCAATATCGAGGACAACTGGCTACAGCTCCTTACTGCTTCTCAAACACTAGAGAGTATAAACTTCTATCACTGCAGTCGTATAACAGATGCAGGAGTAAAAAATCTCCTTCAGTTAGTCACACTGTTGCATCTTGATCTGACTGGCTGCAACATCAGCGATTTGGGGATTAAATATCTTTCAAGGCATGCAGCCTTACAAAGCCTTACAATAAGCGACTGTGGCAACCTCACTATCGAGAGTATAAAATGTCTTCTTTGTCTAGAAACGCTACACACTCTCACTATAATGGATTCTGCAGGAATTTCAGATGTATGGCTAGAAGAGATAGCTAGAATTTCATCATTAAAGATTATAAATCTAGAAGGCTCAAAAGGATTCTCTGAAGAGGGTATCGCCTTTTTACGAAGAGCTCTTCCCCATTGCAGAGTGACTATCTAAAAAACAATCACACAACTAACGAGGAAGTTCAGGAATTTCAAGGGTAGATTCATTTTTCTGCTCTTCTTGTGGCTCTTCTTGCGGCTCACCCGGATAGTTTTCCACAAAGCGATGCATTGGAGCAGAAAGTCTTGCACCATGCTTTTTAATAATTTTACCACACATCAAAAAGATTTCATCTCGCAGCTTATAAAACTTCCGCTCACTCGTAAAATCACTCAGCGCTGAAATCTGAATATCAACAGAATAGGGGCCAACAGACACCATATTCACCATCACTTTTTCTGTACTATCAATCCCCGGATGGTTTTCAAGATAAGTTAAAATTTCCTGCGTGATTTCTGGCACTTTAAAAAGATCTTCATGGCGAAGAGAGACTCTCTCACACAGTTTTCGATGGGTCATACGAGATCCATTCACCACATAGGCCTTAGAAAAAAGTGCATTCGGAATATAGACCGGCTTTTTATCTGTACCACGAAGACACGTCTGATACCATCCTATATCTTCAACATGTCCTTCAAGGTGTGAGCTTGGAAGGGTAATAAAATCACCCACCCCGAAAGGACGATTCACGTAGATCATAAACCCGCCAAAAAAATTCCCTATAATTTCTTGAGAGGCAATTGCAAGGGCTAAGCCACTAATACCTCCAAATGCAACTAATGTCTTAAAATTTTGCCCTGTAACTTCCATAAGCAGTAAAATAGTTACAACCGTAATCGCGGCTGTGGCCAGCTTACCAAAGGCTAAAACACGTCCAGTATCGATAGCGATTTCATGAGTTTTTTGCTTTTCAACAAGTACATTCAAGAGGTTGGTCTTCCAGCGTACTAAAAACCAAGAAACTGTCAGCACTGCCAACAAACTAAAAATAAGTTTAATTTCTTCTAAAAACTTATCTGAAATTAATTGATCTGAAATTAAATTGACTAAATGCGTCAGTACGGCAAACCAAATATAAAAAATAACAGGGCGTTGAATAGCAGTGACAAAGGTATCTTTCCAAACCTGATGGCTCTCTTGAAATTTCTGATGGAGCTTGTGCAAAGCACGCTTTAAAAGGCTCGTCAAAAAAAATGTTGCGACCAGCGTAGTAATCAACCACACAAACCAACCACCTTCAGCGTCTATCAAATTAACAAAATTCCAGAGAATAAAAGAAACCATGCAAGTCCTCCTTACGAAATCCTTTGTATGAAATTATACTATAGTTCATAAAAGATTTGTAGAGGAATGTACAAGATTATCCCTCTACCTGAAATGTATGTAATATAAGGAGACCCATGGCGTCAGATTCTTTTTTTAAAGACCTCTTCCGTAACAGCCTATTTTCATTCTTCCGCGTGCTTGCTTTTGGTTTTGCCATTATTGTTATTATTTTTACTTGCTCACTTTTCATGCATAAGCCTCCAGCACC
>JAQGPK010000010.1 GCA_028293095.1 Chlamydiia bacterium
AAGAAAAAAGATGTGCGAAAGGAAAAGGCTTTCATAATCTCACACTTCTACTCGTACTACATCATAAATCGCAACCAGTTGCTTGATAAGCTGAGACAGTTCCTCTAAAGGATAGACAGTTGCACTATCGCTTTTTGCAGTTTCTGGACTTGGATGCGATTCAATAAAGAGTACATCTGCTCCAGACGCGATGGCAGCTTTTGCAAGTGTCGGAATAAATTCGCGATCACCTCCTGAGGAGTCTCCTCTACCACCCGGCAGCTGCACAGAGTGTGAGGCATCATAAGAGACCGGGAAACCATAGCGCTGCATGATCGGAATTGCACGCATATCACTTACAAGATTGTTATAGCCAAAAGATGTTCCACGATCTGCAAGGATGATCTTTTTATTATTGCAAGAGACGATCTTATCAACCACATTTCCCATATCCCAAGGTGCCATAAACTGCCCCTTTTTAATATGAATAGGTTTTTGCGTCTTGGCACAGGCAACCACAAGGTCTGTCTGTCTACATAAAAAAGCTGGAATTTGCAAAAGATCTAACACTTCTGCGGCAGCCTCTACCTCTTCAATTGTATGGATATCAGAAATCACAGGAAGATCAAATTCTCTTTTAACCTTCTCCATAATTCGAAGCCCTTCCTGGATACCAGGACCGCGAAACGTACTCGAGGAAGAGCGATTGGCCTTATCGTAGCTTGCCTTAAAAATGAAATTCACTGGGAACTTCCCCATCATTTCCTTCAACATTTTAGCGCAAGTCATGGTGTGAGCTTCGCTTTCAATTACACAAGGACCTGAAATGATGGTCAGAGGCTGCCCTTTACCTATAAGAAAATCTTTTACTGCAACTGTGGTCATATGTTTTTTTCCTTTAACTCTATTCGATCCTGGCCAAGGGCCATGAGCTCTTTTATACGGCTTTGAATATCATCTCGATAGATAAGTTCAGAAAGAGGGACGAGCACAAAAAGACGCTCTTTCCAGTGAGGATGGGGAATTGTAAGTTCATGATCTTGAAATCGCTCATCTCCATAGAAAAGAATATCAATATCAATTATGCGAGGCTCATTTTTTGCTTTTGCTACCTTACCAAGATCTCTTTCGATCTGCTGAAGAGCCTTCCACAATACTTTAAGAGGCAAATCGGTGCTCAGTCTACATACTCCATTGATATAATCTGCTTGAGGAATATCACTCACAGCACTTGTGAGATACAGCCTTGAACTCTGCATCTTGCAAACACCGTCAAGCTCAGCAATCAGCTTTTGAGCTCTGACTATTGTCGCCACTGCGTCTCCAATATTTCCACCAAACCCTAAAAACACATCTATCATAGGGCTTTATGGTAGCACAACTTAGGAAGGAAGACGAGGAATTTTGACCATTTTACTAATGGCTTCTACAATTGTTGGCCTGTTTGCGGGATTCCAGCAGAACATTTCATAAATGAGCTTTTCGAATTGCTCTTGCGATGTTAAATAATTTTTTTGACAGAGCTCTCTATAAGGTATTGCTACATCGTTTTCCCATAAATCCTCAATTTCATCACGGGCCCTGAGTACAAATTCATCCTTAAGGGCCTCACTCCCATTAGTTTCATACAGTTCCTCAAGCATATCGCTCCATGATGGATTTTTTCTAAAATGAAGTTGATACAACATAAACCCTAATGCCCAAACATCATTTTTAAAGTAATCGCCTGTAAATTTCTGAAGCTGCACAAGTTCCGGAGGCGTACAAAGAAGAGAGCCATAAAAGTTTTTTTTATAAATAGCTGCAGGAGGATCTATTCTCGTATCAAAAGAAAATCCAAAATCAGCAAGAGCCGCAGAGAGTTCACCCCTACCATTTCGCTTAAAGAGCGCATTTCCAAGCTTCAGATCTCCATGGACAATGGAGGCTACATGCATGCATGCAAGTCCACACATCAGATCTATGGCAATTTGTAGGATTTCGTTATGGGAATAGGCCACTTTATAAAATTTCTGTAAATCTCCATCAAAACGCTCTATCATATAGGCCGTTTGAGGGATTTCTATATTCTTCCCCTGAATCGACAAAACCGTTGTAAATTCATGCACAGAACGAAGCTTTGGAATGCCATGTTGACCAGAGAGACTCTTATGAATACGTATTTCCTTCTCTGCATCTCGTCGTAGGTTATCTCTTTTTTTTGCCTCTTCAAGAAAGTGAGCTTTTTCATTGTAGGTTTCAGCATATACGCAAGTCTCAGGAATGGTGTAAAGCATATCAAAAACAAATGCTGCCGCAGTCATAACTTTTTTATAACTACCTTCTCCCAACAAGAGAGAATTTTCAGGTTGTGCAATGAAATACACCTCTCTTCCTTCAAAATCCACATATAGATCGTGAGCAAGGGCAGTCTGTTCCTTCCGTAAGATTCTTTGCCCCACACTTGCTACTCTCTTGATATGCAATTCAATAATTAAGGCAGCACAAAGCGCTTCACCAATCGGGACAGCTGTTTTTTCGAATCTTGCTGCTTGAATTTCTTCAGAACGCTTAATCACAGTTTGTACCAAAGGAAAGTTCAAACCCGCGTTTACAGCTTTAAAATAATTTATAACATATAAAACTACTGCCGGATGCTGATTTACTTTCATGAACTCGTGCAGCCAGGTGCACCATGCATCAACTGTAATCCCTATATCAGAACCTTCTAGTTGAATAGACTCTAAACTCTCCATTTCATGGAGATAGGAAAGCATATCCCGTGTAAGCCCACGACATCCAGATAGATCTAACTTTTTTAGCTGATTAAAACTTGCAATCGCATTCATTTGCAAACCGTCGAGCACGCAGTTGGCAACCGATAGTTCTTGAAGGTTGGTAAAGGTTGCACGTATTTTGCACAAAGAGGCCTCTGACAGTTGCACTCCACTTAAATCTAGACAGCGCACTTGATTTACAGTTTCAAGATCTTGAATAAGTTGACTAGCCTCGGAAGAAAGCGCCTGTATGTCCCCTTTCGCTTGATATATTGCGTCGCTAATAACTCCTTCAACCGTTTGTATCCAGTCTTCAGCCTTGTCAAAAACAGACTCTTTTTCTACTTCCTCTCCATAGCTTTCGGCAGACTTGATATTGTGCTGCATGACAGAGCATCCAAAATCCAAACGTGGTAAAGAAAGAGGCGATAGCAAAGAACTCATATAAAACCATTTA
>JAQGPK010000044.1 GCA_028293095.1 Chlamydiia bacterium
AGTTGCAGCTCTTGTCCCAAAAGCAGAACTTGAAGGCGAAATTGGCGACTCTTTTATGGGTCTTCAAGCACGCATGATGTCACAAGCACTCCGTCGCCTGGCTGCAACTCTTTCAAAGAGCAATACATGCCTCATTTTCATTAACCAACTCCGTGAAAAAATCGGTGTTGTGTATGGAAATCCAGAGGTCACAACAGGTGGTAAGGCTCTCAAGTTCTACGCCTCCATTCGTATTGATATCCGTAGAGTCGCTGGTATCAAAGGCGCAGATAACAATGAAATTGGCAACCACGTTCGCACAAAAGTTGTGAAGAATAAGATGGCGCCTCCATTTCAAGTTGCAGAATTTGATATTCTCTTTAACGAAGGTATCTCCCGTGCAGGATCTATTCTTGACATGGCTTGTGATCTTGGTGTTGTTGATAAGAAAGGTGCTTGGTTTAGCTACAAAGGCCAAAGACTTGGTCAAGGACGCGACTCCGTTCGTGATGATCTGAAGAAAAATCCAAAGCTTTTGGATGAGCTTGAAGCTCTAGTTATCACAGCTTCTAAAGAAAAGTCACCAACATCTCTTTCAAAAGGAAAGGCTGATAATGAAGTGACAACAGAGAAACTTGTAGCAGATCTCGCTGAAGCCTAAGGAAAATTGAATGGGAAATAAAAGTTTAAAAACCCTCTTTATACTTTGTCATTTAGGGTGTTTTTTCAGTACCTTTTGTTTCCCCTTTTTATTACCTGCAGCTACATATTCTCATGTAGCTGCAGATGCTGATATAAACGCTCTGCCAATCGCGTCGAAAGCATGGCTCGATGATCAAGACTACTCTCTAGATAAAATAGAAAAGCTTGCCAAGGATTATAAAAGGACCAAGGCAATTTTTCATGAAATCAATGCCATTTCAAAAGAAATCAAGAAAAAACCATCGATCATAGGCCGGAAACTATTTTTTGAAAAAAATAGAAATCCTAGCTTCTTACCTTATGATGAAAATAGAACCTGTAGAGAGATCCCTGACTTTTATATCAGCGCCAGTGACATCTCAACACCTGAACAGAACTATATTGCCGCCCAAGCGCCCATTCAAAGTACTATCCAAGACTTTTGGCGAATGCTGATCGAGAAAAAATGCCCATTAGTCATTACAACAGCGATGCCTATTGAAAAGGACTGCGATAAATGCCATGGATACTGGCTGAGAGATGCCTTACCAGTCATAACAAATGGTTGGCAAATTACTAGTTCAGATGAAGATGAGAGTATTTTAGGAAAAGCGGGTGACCATCAACTGGTAAAACGTTCTTTCATTTGTGTGAATACAACGACAAAAGAAAAAAGAATTATCACGCAGCTGCATTATCAAAATTGGCCTGACAATGGAATTCCAGACTGTAAACTCTTTATCCAGCTTCTCGATGAAGTAGATCTACTCCATACTTCTAAAAAAATTCCTATTACAATTCACTGTAGTGCAGGAGTTGGAAGAACAGGTACTTTTATTACAGCTCACACATTACGGAAAACTATTTTAAGAGCTAAAAAAAACAATCTCAATTTAAAAACACTCACAGTGAATGTTCCTAAAATGATTATTTCGCTCCGCATGCAGCGTTTGCGTATCGTCGCGACTGCAAGACAGCTTCAAACAATCTATCAAACACTCAACGCTGCAGCCGCGCCTTAGTGCTCTTTTTTAAATAAAAGCCTTAGAAAGCTCTGTCATGCCTTGAGCCAAGTCTGTTAATGGCTGTGAAGTAAGGTTTAGTTTCTGTAACCCTTCTTGAAATGAACGAACGTGCTCTTGAACTACTTTAACAGCTTCCAGCTTCCCAAATAGATTTCCAAAATTTGCTTTACGATTAGCAGCGGCATCCTTTTCCATATCATCAAGATCATCTAATATCTGAAAAGCTGCCCCAAAATCAAAGGCCGCCTTTTTTACATCGCCAAGCTGTGAGCTATCGCCACCACCAAAGAGCCAACCTAAAATAAAGGAAACCTCAAAAAGAGATATGGTTTTCTTTTCCATGATTTCATAGAGCTTCTTACGATCAAGATTTGCCTGGAAAAGATCGAGGTATTGACCTCCAATGAGCGCATCAATTCCATTGAGCTTACTTGCATGGAAAAGAGCAAGCTGACACACATCCTCTTTTCTTTTAGCGTTTAAAGCGATGTATTCAAAGCCAGAGGCGATCAACGCAAAGCTAGCCAGTAGGGCTGTGGCCTCTCCGTATACTTTGTGCGTTGTAGGACGGCCACGTCGAAAATCATCATTATCCATACAGGGTAAGTCATCAGCAATGAGCGATGCTGTATGAAAAAGTTCAACAGCTACTGCAGCTTCTGAGACATCGCTATTTTTCTGAAGAGCATCCGCCATCATAAACACAAGCGCTGGACGAAATCGCTTTCCTCCGCTACTGAGTGCATATTCACACGCCTTGCAAAGCTCTGTCTTTTCTCCAAAACGCACAATTGCTGACCGAAGTGCCGACTCAATACGCGACCTATAGGGAGTCAATGCTTTTACAATAGCTTCTGAAAAAACAGCTTGTGCTGCTGCATGAGGGGTAGTCAAAACAATACTCCGAATTATATTTGTGCTGTAATGTCTACTTGTACAGTAGACTTAATAAGACTTTTTTCAGGAATAAACCCACCAAAATTAAGTGAAGGGTGAGAATGGACACTTTTTCCTAAAACAGATCCTGGGTTCAAAACTACATTGCAGCCTATTTGGCTATGATCGCCAATGATGGCACCAAATTTACGAAGATGAGTGGCAACTAATTCCTTTCCATGACGCACGGAGATACTCTTGCCATTCAACCGCAAATTAGCACATTTTGTACCAGCCCCTAAATTCACATAATTGCCAATGATAGAATCACCAATGTAGGCAAAATGTGCCGCATGAGCATGATTGAGCATGATTGAGTGCTTTATTTCTGTTGTATGTCCGACTACTGAATAATCTCCAATCAATACATAGCCTCGAATATAGGCTGCATGCCTAATATGACAATTTTTTCCAATAATACAAGGCCCCTTAATATAGGCTCCAGGCTCAATAACAGTTCCTTCTCCAATCGAAATGAGTTCAGGATTTACCAAATAGGCCGTTGGAGGAACTGAAACCTCAATTTTCCCTAGTTTTTGATTTGCAAAATAAGCTTCAATGTTACAAAGAGCCTCCCAAACAGACTCTACGTTCTGAAAGAGATCTTTGTGTTGAAACAATGTAAGATCAAAAAAAGTATCTGTAGAAAATGTACCCAATATAGTCCTCGTTTCGAAAAGTTGAGTATATCGCATACTATGGTTTTTAGGAAGCTTGTAAATAGTGAAAATTATTACGAACAACTTCCACATAAATCGAGATGACATTTTAATATTATATATAAAATACTTCTTTGTTATAAGTCATTGTGGAAATGTGTATAATCACTCAAGTCCTCTCTTATTTTGCCTATTTGAACGCTGTTCATAAGTAAGAGGGTACTTTGTTTAGAACTTGAATAAAGAGACCTTTTAATAGGAGTATTCTCAACTTTGCTGGCTTATGAACATTGATTGCACACACTTTAAAATATGCTCAGGTTGTAGCTATTCATCCATAACGACTCCTCCAAAAATTTTTGAAGAGGCTTTTTCTTTCTTTCAAACTCATGGATTTACCCTACCTCTTATTCAAAAAGAGGCCACCTCCTGGCGTCTTCGAGCAAAACTTGCCGTGCAAAATGGAAAGATAGGCCTTTTTAAAGAGGGCACACATGTAGTCACAGATATCCCGCTTTGCAAAGTGCATCATCCTCAAATCAATCAAGCTGTCGCTATTTTCAAAGAAGCTTTTTTAAAAAGTGGTCTCACTTCATACAATGAAGTCAGCAATAGAGGTGATCTTCGCTATATCCAGCTTGTAGTCGAAAGAAAAAGTGGACGTGTGCAGCTAAGCGTTGTGTTACACGCTTTAGCTGAAAAGGAGTCTCATTGGAAAAAATTCCTTGAAGAACTTTGGATAGCAGATCAAGAAAAAACTTTATGGCATTCTATCTGGGTAAATTACAATCCCAAAAAAACCAATACAATTTTTGGAACTCAGTGGCGCCATCTTTTTGGTGATGAATGTCTCTGGGAAACTCTTTTAGGAGTTGAAATTCCTTATGGGCCTAGCCACTTTGGCCAAGCTAATCTTTCACTCTTTGAAGCACTTTTAAGTGACCTAAAAGCAAGTATTAAAGAAGGAGCAAAAGTAGTCGAGTTTTATGGCGGCTGTGGTGCTATAGGTCTTGCGGTTGCTTCAAAATGCTCCTCTCTTACAATTTCAGAAAGAGAACCAAGTGCTGAAAAATATTTTGAGCTTGCAAAAGCCAAACTTTTTTCAAAACCTCTATCCTCATCCTCTCTTTCCATCAAACAAGATCAAATTTCTTTTGTTGTCGGAAAGGCAGATGATATGACGGCAACTCTTCAAGATGCAGATACCTGCATTGTTGATCCACCAAGGAAAGGTCTTGAAAGGGCCTTTATTCAAGCGCTCTTGCATCAACCTTCTATAAACAGCCTTATTTACGTCTCTTGCAATTTTGACTCTTTAAAGCGCGATTGTGAAGAAATGCTTGTACAGGGTTGGAAAATTGTAGCTGTAAAAAGTTATCTCTTCTTTCCGGGTACAAATCATATTGAACTTCTCATAGTTTTTACTCGATAGCCATTAAGTACTATGTGTTTTGAATTTTTCGAAAGAAGTCTCTTACGAACAAATCCACACACACTACGAAGACTATTTAATTGATATGAATATAATACTTCGTAGTTATAAGAGGCTGTGGAGTTGTTGATAACTCCTTAAAATACTCTGTTGTGAGAGCTGTTCATAACGTGTTCGTAAAGGAAGGGTCATTTTGTTGATAACTTGAAGATAGGATAATTTGAAGGTGGTTATACGCAATCCTGCCCACTTATGAACAAGCACTCTGCACATTTAAAAACAG
The DNA here is from genome assembly GCA_028293095.1 of Chlamydiia bacterium. Lineage (GTDB taxonomy): Bacteria > Chlamydiota > Chlamydiia > Chlamydiales > FEN-1388 > JAHFTM01. The sequence continues at coordinate 4,996 of JAQGPK010000044.1, forward strand.
CCATTTAGGACTTTAAAAGAAGGTGTTTATTGAATCATGGTTTCTGGTCGTACTGCTTTATCAAATTCTTCTGCTGTTAAAAAATTGAGTGCAAGACAGGCATCACGTAAGGAGGTCCCTTCATGAAGGGCTTTATGCGCAATTACTGCTGCTTTGTCATAGCCGATGATAGGAGTTAACGCTGTGACAAGCATGAGTGAATTTTTTACGAAATAGTCAATTTTTGTTTTGTTAGCTTCAAGTCCCTCGATCAGATATTTCGTAAAAAAATAACAGGCGTCACTGAGGAGTGTTGTTGAATGAAG
>JAQGPK010000052.1 GCA_028293095.1 Chlamydiia bacterium
CAAATTTTTTAGAGTGGATGCTTTCATCGCGATAATTTTTTCCATCTCTTTTTGATGCTTCTTAAGCCCTTTCTTCTTTATCTTTTTATCGAATTTTTCCATCGGATTCTCTTTTAACTTTAGATTCACGATGTAGGTGATCTGCTTTGCAGCAAGATTTTCGATACGCAGGACACCTTTCGATTTTTCGAGAATTTTTTTAATTTTTTTCTCAGAAGCTATTGCGCCAAGACTCTCTTCCATAAACTCTCGAGCCGCACACGCACGATTCTTTTCGCCCTTATCTTTCTTGCCACAGAAAGTCGTGATCTCATTTCTCTTGTCCACTCCAAAATAGTAGTACTCATCTCCTTGATAAGTAGCTTTCGGAAGAACGCCTGCTGCTCCAATATGCACCATAATAGTACCTTTATATAAATAAATTATTAAATATAATAAATTATATTATATTAAATACTAATTGATCAAGTGAAATACAGAACAAAACTATACTAAGGAGACTGCTGAGCAATAGTCTCAACAATTTCTTTCGGCTGAGATGCTGCTGCAATTTTAATAACATACTCCTCATCTACGGCCTGGCATTTAGAGGCTAAGAGTGTTAGCTGACTTGCAAAGGAATCGATCTTCTTTTCAGCGTGATCCCCAATGAGAGCATTGATCTCATCAGAAATTTTTTTAAGTGCTATTTTACGTTCTTCTAGCACTTTCTGTAATCCCTCTGACTGCACGCTCCCTTGAGCAATCTCTTGCAGTGGACCCACTATCGCCATCTCAGCTGCAACTTCTGGCATCTGATTGTAGTACCAACCACCGCCTCCTATAGCAAGAAGAGCAACCATGACTGCCATGAGCTTTTTACGCTTTTGTCTTTGCGGTACTAAAATTTGATTTACTTCTTGAATATGTTTTCTTAAATCAATCGCGCTCTTTACCTCTTTTTCATCGGAATGGGACTGAACCTGAAGTGGTACTGCGATCGGAAGAGAAGCTGTGGGTATGGGTACTTTCTCTAGCTCTTCGATGTAATGGGTCATCTGTAATTCTACAAGTAGCTGCTTGATCTCTTCGTCCAGCATTATCAACCTCTTCCTCTAACTCTGTATTGAGTAACTATAACTGTAGCATAAAATAGTGGTTGCCAAACAGAAAAACAATAAATTTTTGAAAGTTTTTTAAGATTCCCGGAAAGATCCCAAAGATTGCCTTTTCATATTTTTACCTATCCCCCTATAATCTGGTTTATGACTACACCATTTGTACACCTTCATACCCATTCTCAATACTCGCTACTCGATAGCTCGCTCCCTATCCCCGAGCTTGTTGCCAAAGCCAAAGCGCTTGGCATGCCAGCCGTTGCTCTAACAGATCATGGCAATCTCTATGGAGCCATTGACTTTTACAAGCAGTGTAAAGACGCTAAAATGAAAGCCATTATCGGCTGTGAGATGTATCTTGCTCCTACATCGCGGCTCGAAAAGAAAAAAACTTCTAATATTCCAGTTGCTTTCCACCTCACACTCCTTGCCAAAAACCTAGTCGGCTACCACAACCTATGCAAACTATCCTCTATTGGATATCTGGAAGGCTTTTACTACTATCCTCGTATTGATTTTGAAGCGCTGCAAAAATATTCTGAAGGGCTTATCTGCCTGTCTGGCTGTCTTCAAAGCCAAATTTCATATGAAATTCTTCAAGGAAAAAATATTCAGCAAACTATCGACCAGTACAAAGCTCTCTTTGGCGAAGATTTTTACTTAGAGCTACAACGCCATACTATGACGGCAGAAGATATCCAGCTCGATGGTGTCATGGATGAATCCTGGTATCACCTTCAATATCAAGACTACACAGCAAAGCAAGAGAGAGTCAATCAACACCTGATAGAGATTGCCAAAGATAATGGAATTTTACTTGTCGCCACCAATAACGTCCATTTTCTAGAACGTGAAGACTGGAAAGCGCATGAGATTTTAATCAATATCCAATCTGGCGAGCCTTGTGAAATCTGGCAGGAAGATTCAAACGGAAATAAACAATTTCGCACACCTAACCCAAAGCGACAAACCTTTCCTTCCCATGAACTCTATTTTAAATCGCAAGAAGAGATGCAGTTACTCTTCAGAGATATTCCAGAGGCAATTACAAATACCTCTCTCGTTGCAGAAAAATGTGATCTAAAACTTGATTTTAGCATCAAGCACTACCCTGTCTATCTTCCTCCTACCTTACCTGAGAAGTATACGGAAGAAGAGAGAAAGCAATCCGTTAACGCATATCTACTTGAGCTTTGCGAAAAAGCCATTCCTAAGCGCTATCCTAAAGATAAACTCGAAAAAGTAGCTGAAAAGTATCCAGGACAAGATCCCGAAGAAGTTGTCAGAAAACGACTCGAATATGAAATGAGCATTATTTGCTCTAAAGACATGTGCGACTACCTTCTCATCGTATGGGATTTTATCTACTGGGCCAAAAATCAGGGCATCCCTATGGGGCCTGGACGCGGATCTGGAGCAGGCTCCATTATTTGCTATCTCTCTGGTATCACTGATATTGAACCATTACGTTTTAGTTTGTTCTTTGAGCGCTTCATCAATCCTGAGCGTCTCTCCTACCCTGATATTGACGTCGACATCTGTATGGATAGGCGCCCAGATGTAATTAACTATACGATTCAAAAGTATGGTAAAGATAACGTAGCTCAGATCATTACCTTTGGTACGATGAAAGCTAAAATGGTCATTCGTGACGTTGGGAGAACACTCAGCATTCCACTAACCAAAGTCAATGCCATTGTCAAACTCATTCCTGAAGATCTCAATATTACTATCGATAAAGCCTTAGAAAAGGATGTAGAACTCAATCAACTCTATAAAAGTGATCCGGACGCTAAAAAAATCATTGATATTGGGAAAAAGCTAGAAGGCTGCATGCGCTCAACCGGCATTCATGCCGCAGGCCTGATTGTCTCAGGACAGCCCCTAGCAGACCATATCCCTATCTGTCTTGCAAAAGACTCCAATATGCTAGCAACCCAGTATTCGATGAAGCCGGTAGAGACTGTTGGCATGCTCAAAATCGACTTTCTCGGCCTCAAAACACTCACCTGTATTCAGATCTGCCAAAATGCTGTGAAGGCGCGCGGCATTGATCTTGACTGGACAAACTTATCGCTCGAAGATCCAAAGACCTTTGAGCTCTTAAATCAAGGCAAAACCCAAGGCATCTTCCAGTTGGAATCTGGCGGCATGCAAGAACTCTCAAAAAATCTCCATTTAGACAAATTTGAAGAGATCATTGCGGTTGTAGCGCTTTATCGCCCTGGCCCTATGGATATGATTCCCTCATTCATTGCTCGTAAGCATGGGCGTGAAGCCATTGAAAATGACCATCCTTGGATGAAAGAAATACTCTCTGAAACCTACGGAATCATGGTCTATCAAGAGCAGGTCATGCAGATTGCAAGTAAGCTTGCTAACTACTCACTTGGTGAAGGTGATGTCTTACGCCGCGCGATGGGTAAAAAAGACATGAAGGAGATGGCCAAGCAGCGCGAAAAATTTATTGCAGGCTGCGTCAAAAACGAAATCTCCGATCAGATAGCAGGCATCATCTTCGATAAAATGGAAAAGTTTGCAGAATATGGTTTTAATAAGTCTCATGCTGCAGCTTACGGTTATCTTTCTTATGTAACCGCCTACCTAAAAGCACACTATCCAGGGGAGTGGCTAGCAGCACTCATGAGCTGTGATCGCGACGATACGACAAAAATTGCCAAATTCACCCACGAAGGTAAACAGATAGGAATACCTATCTTATCTCCTGACTGTAATGAATCTCAGCTCGACTTTGTCTCTACAGGAGCTGGCATTCGCTTTGCGATGAGTGGCATTAAAGGGGTCGGAACAGCCGTTGTAGAGGCAATCATTGAAGAGCGAACTCGTAAAGGTCCCTACACAAGTTTGTATAGCTTCATCAAACGTGTCGATCTTAAACGTATTGGTAAAAAAGCGGTCGAGCTTTTAATTGATGCGGGGGCTTTTGATTTTACAAAATGGCACCGCGATGCCATGAAAGCATCCCTTGATGCCATGTACGACCAAGCGCTCCGTTCACAAAAAGATGCAGCCTCTGGTGTGCTTTCTCTTTTTCAAAATCTCGAAGACAACCAAAATCTCTTCTCAAAACCACCTAAACTTGCCAAACTCAGTACAAAAGAAGAGCAGCTTTTTAGAGAAAAGGAACTCTTAGGCTTTTTCCTTTCAGGGCACCCTTTAGACCAGTATAAAGAGCTTGTTAAACATCTTGGCTGTTTGCCACTTTCCTATGCTGAAGAAGCCCTCGATGGAGTTGTTTTCCGAACAGCGTTTGTCATTGATGTTGTAAGCCCCCGCACTTCCTCAAAGACGCAAAAAAAGTTTGTAATTCTTACTGTTTCAGATCCAACTGGCACGAGCTTCGAGCTTCCCATATGGCCTGAGCTCTATGAAGAAAAGCAAACCACCCTCATTGAAAATAGTCTTATCTTTGCAGTCCTTGCCAAAGAGAAAAGAGGTGAAGAATCGCAGCTTTCCTGCAAGTGGCTCTATGATTTAAAACTCACAGACGAAGAAGTTGCCCATGGCGCAGACGCAGCTTACGACAAAGCTAAATTTCAAATAGCAAGACAGCTAAAACACCCTCCAAAGCCAAAAGATCCAAAGAAAGAAGCTGAAAAGCAAAAAGAAAGAGAAGAGGAAAAGAAGGGCCCTGAAAAACTTGCAGTGCATATTGATCTCAATGCACTCAAAGCAAGCCATATCCTTCTTCTTCAATCAATTTTGAAGCAACAGAAGGGAAAAGGAAAAGGATCGCACCTTGTTGAAATCCGTTTCCTCATAGGAGAACAAGAAGTTTCAACTCTTCTCGTCGACTCAAAATGGAGTGTCATACCTTGCCCCTCTTTAGAAGAGGAATTCAAAGAAGTCCCATCTGTAATTGCAATTAATTATTAAAGGAGTTTTTTATGAGAACGACTATAATTGCCTTAATCAATCTTACATCAGCATATCTTGGAGTAGAAGGGATTGCCTTTGATGATAGGCTACAAAACCTAAGACACATCGCGTTCTCCAGCTTGAAGATGAACAGATACGAGTCTAGAAAACAGCAATTCTAGCCTTCGATAGGCTGAAAATAAGAGGAATCTTTCATCTCTCCTGATAAAGGTCGCGGTGATAAGGTTTCTCTTCGAAGAATCAACATCGTCTCCTCATAAACTCTAGCAAAATTCTGATAACTTTTGAGAATCGACTCGTATAAAGGAATGTAATAGGCCTTCAGTGCTCTGATCTCCAGTTTTTTACGTGCGTGAAGAGCCACTTTTTCATTGGTATGATGGTCTGGAAAAGTAAGTTCCTTACTCAATGCCTCCATCTCTTGATAAATGGTTTGAACATAGAGATTACAGCGATCAATCTTTGCCTGCCACCTTTCAGTAAAGAGCTGAATCGCTTTTTTGGATAGCTCATACTGAGCAGTTAAAAGCTCTGATTGCCCTTGAAACATTTTAAGCTGTGCAATAAAAGTCTCCTGTTGCTTGGAAATCATCTCTCTTTGCATAAGACCTACTGTATGTGAAACAATCGCCTGTTCATGATGTACCGGCAAGATATATTTCTCATTGGCAGGTCGATCTTGCAAAATAACCTTTTTCAATTTTGAGATTCGATCCTGTATTTCAAGCTTCTTTTTCTCATGCAGATCAATCTTTCCAACAATCTCAGTAAGCGTATGGCTGTAGTACTCAAGGTGTTGTCTTGTTCCTGTTTTCTTTTTATTGTCCTGCTTTTGACTGAAGTTAAGTGCCATCCTATCTTTCAACAATTTTACCTGAACTACATTCTGTCTGAGCTTTTCAAGTCGCGCTTTATGAATATAGAGCTTTTCTTCAAGTGCATGAATTTCTTCTATAAACAGCTCC
>JAQGPK010000090.1 GCA_028293095.1 Chlamydiia bacterium
AGGTGTGCCATCTTGATGCATCACCTGGACTCCTTTATCACAAGCAATCCCGATAAAAGTGGCCCCAATATAGTAGTTATACCCTAAAATTTGTCGAATGGATGCCTGAGTAATAGCTGAAACGCTCTCTTTACATTCAAGCAGGAGAAGAGGAAAAAGACCTTTTTTTTCATCTTGACCGTAGCACACAATATCGAGACGTCTCTTTGGAATTTTGGTGAGTTGGGAGCGGATAGGAAGCTGGGAAATTTCTTTTTCAACCATAATAAGAGAGGATGGGTAACCCCACTCCTCTCTTAGCATTTTTAATAGCCCTTGCCGGATATACTCCTCAGGAGTTGCCTGAATCCATTTTTTTCGGCTTAGACAAAAAAGAGTACTATTCTGGTTCAACGATGCCATAATTCCCATCACGGCGTCTGTAAATCACCTTCAATTTGCGATCCTTCTCGCCACGAAATACAAGACAAACAGCTTTTGAAAGATCCATTTTCATAATGGCCTCTTCATTCGTAAGGATTTTAAGTGGCTGTACTTCTGTCCCCACAATCTTAGGAAGCTCTGTGGCTGCAGTTTGTTGCTTCTTCGTCTCGTTTTCAATTTCATCATTAATATTTAGAAGATCTACTTCATCTTCAAAAAATGCTTCATACACTGTCTCTGGAACATCTTTGATAGGATGATCTTTTGTATGATGCTCATGAATTCTTGTCAGGTAGCGCTTGAGTTGCGACTCTAATTTATGAACAGCTATATCGATAGAGGCATACATATCTGTAGTCACGCCACCGCTTTTGATGGTGGTATTGCCATATTTCATGACAATTTCAACCTTATGCTGATACCTTTGGATATCCATCGTGACGAGCACATCAATAATACGCGTTGCAAAACGTTCAAGCTTTGCGATTTTTTCTATAGCATATGTCTTCATAGCATCAGTCACATCGACATGACGCCCGGTTACCATAAAATTGTATTTTTGGTCGAGTTCTTGCACTTTCTGTTTATGATTCATGGCATACCTCTTAGAATTTTAGATCTTTTTCCCTTATAGAATGGGGAAATTTAATTTTCAATGAAGATATGCACCGAAGAGGACTCGAACCTCCAACCACCTGGTTCGAAGCCAGGTACTCTATCCGATTGAGCTATCGGTGCAAGATGAAGTATAATCGGCAATACTATATCATTCGGCTCTATTTTAAAGGTAGTATGAAGTCAATCGAAGGAATCATCCTCAAAGCCCGCTCTTTTGGAGAAGCATCGCATATCCTCACCCTCTTTTCAAAAGAGTGCGGTCTCATTCAATTGGTTACTAATAATCACTACAAGAAGTTTCTTAGAAGCTACTCACCGCTTTTAAAAGTAGAAGCTGATGTTATTCCCTCGGATAAGGAACTCTGGAAATGTAAAGAGCTCATAATCACAGCCTCCTATCAAGCCTGCCGGCTTAATTTAGAAAAGCTAAAAATCGCAATCTTTATTTTGCATAAAATCCATCGCATACTGCCGTATAGACAGCCAATTGAGTCGCTTTACGTGATCATCGATGAACATCTGAATGCTTTGAATGAGCATCCAAAACCCTATGCAGCAGGGGCATCGCTTCTCTTGAAATTGTACCATCATGAAGGCATGTTGCAAGAGCATCTTTATCCTAACGTAGAAAAGCTCCTCAAAGCAGACTTGCGCGAATTAGAAGATATCGACTGTAGTTTGGAGTTATTGAGAGAGATTGCGAAAGGGGGGACTTGAACCCCCACGAGGTAAACCTCACTACCACCTCAAAGTAGCGCGTATACCAATTCCGCCACTTTCGCATGAATGGGATAGATCCTACCAATTTTGGAGAATTTTTCACAAGAACTATCAAGAATAATTCTCATTCAAAGATATGCTCTTGCTTGAAAGACTGCACTCTTGATATGACATATGGGGAAGATTAACGAAAGCTTAATATACAGTTAACTTATTCTTTATCTCAAGCGCTTAAGCTTGCGAGAAATAGTATCAAAATCCTAATTCTTAAGGAGTCTTTTTATGACATCATTACTCGACGTTTACTTAAATGCACAAGGAGCTAGCGCATCTGAGGCTCTTATCGCAAAAGATGGCCAACCTGCAGGAGCTGTCCCAACTGCGCCAGTATCGGGTCCAGTTGTCAATAAGTCACTCGAATTCGGAACGTCTGTAGTAGTACAAGAAGGTCTAGATAAACGCCGTAATAAGATAATCACAGCTGTTGTAAGTGTTCCTTTTTCCCAACTGCAAAAAACAGGAGTTCTCTCAGCAAAACTTACTGTTATTGATACATACAATAAAAAAACTCACAAATGGAAGCAAAAAATAGTTTGTAATAATCTTAATAAGGGTGAGGCTGTTTACCCCGTACTTGAAGCTGCTGTTAATGATGCAATAAAGGCTTATAAAGATACAGAGAAAAAGAAAAAACCAAAATCGCTACTTGACGTTTATGTAGAGAGCATTAAATAAGTTACCATAAATTAATAATAACTTAATATTTTATTATTTACAATAAAATAAAATATTAAATATAATTTATAATTTTAATTACATAAAAAACAAAAAATCGGAGAAATAGTATGACAGCACCAATATCCTCAGCTGTACATAGCGCACCAAGTGGAAATATCTCGCTTGCTCCTATTGCAGTTTTAGTAGCTCCCGGCGCTGAAGTTGCTTTAGAGCCAGCGGGTCATGCTCTCGGTCGGAGCTTTAAAGTAGAAACAAAAAAAGGAAAGCACGGCAAAATCAAAGTAGTTGTAAAAGGTGCAGATTTAGGCAAGCACGGGAAGCTTATTGTAAAACACACTGCTGGTAGTGTCAAAATTATTCAAAGTAAAGAGCTAACCAAAGGCTTAGAAAAACATACAGTTTCTGAAGCTGCTCGAAACGATGCCGTTGCGAAGGCTAATGAAGCCATCAAGCAAATAGAAACAAAAGACAAAGCAAAAGCAAAAGCTAAGAAAGAAAAAAAGACTAAAAAGGAAGTGGAAAAGCATAGCCATAAAAAGCACCATTAATAAACACATTGATGGTTTTTTCTATAATGTTTGAGGAGGACCAAAAATAGCCATTTTTAAATATAGTGAAACAAAAACTTTAATTAAAATTTTAAAATCATTTTGATTTAAAATGTAATTGTGTATAATAAAAGCGAACAAATATTGTTCAATGTAATTAATAGAAGAAAACCAATAAAACAAACCTTGGAGAAATAATATGACAGCATTAGCACCAGTAGCAGTAGCGGCACCAGTAGCAGCACCAGCAGTAGCGGTAGCAGCACCAGTAGCAGTAGCTCACGGTCGTGAATTTAAGGTAGTAACAAAAAGAAAAAATGACAAAATTACTGCTACCGTAACAGGCGCAGTTTTCGGCAAACATGGACAGCTTGATGTTGTTCAAAAGAGTGGTAGCGTACACATCCAGCAAAATAGCAAACTCGAAAAGCGAGTAAAAAAGCAAAAAACTTCTGATGCTGATGTTAAAGAAGCTGTTGAGCAAGCTAACACTGCAATCAAGAAAGAAGAGACAGAACATAAAGCTGCTAAAGCTGCTAAAAAAGCGCTTAAGATAGAAGCTAAAACTGCCGCTAAAGAAGCAAAGCATTCTGCTAAAGAAGCTGAGAAAAAAGCTAAAGAAGCAAAACATGCTGCTAAAAAAGCTGAGAAAAAAGCTAAAGAAGCAAAGAAGTCTGCTAAAAAGCACAAATAATCAGCCGATTAGCTTTTTACGAAGATCTTTTTAGGAGGACCAATAGGTCCTCCTTTCTTATTTATATTGATTACTATATACTTTTTAAGACATTACTTTTAATTTAGGTCACACCCTAGTAGCACTTATGACAAACATACCCTCAATAGTGGAAGAGACAATACCTTCTAAACGCTGCGTTGCCTATTGTACAGCCACAGCTTTCCAGCTCAAACCTCTCTTTGATGCATTGAAACTGCATCATAAAACAACTATGTTTAAAGACCTTGTCCATATCGAGGTACAAAGCAACCAATCTGAAGCACAAGTGCGCGATATTTTTTGTTTTTCCTATGGCGTTGCGGTCTTTTGGGGCTTTGAAGAAGCTGAAGAAAAAGAATTTTTAAATCTGTATAAACCTATTGAATACCGCGCTGATGAGAAAAAAGAGCGCGAGGTGATGAATTTCTCCTTCGGCACTTCACCTAAAATTGAAGAAGAAGAAATTATTTTGCCTGACACAGACCTCTTTTCGAGACTTGCCGTCTCCCATGGTCTAGCACAGTCTGTAAAACTTGCCACCTTTGAAAACGCTATCCAAAAAACAATTAACACTACAAAAACCATTCCCGAACAACTTGCTACGCGCGGTAAGATCCCTCTGTCCAAGAGAGAAATCAGAAAGAAGATGGGAGAGCTCTTTATTGAACGAAGTTCGATCAACCTCCATTCAGACATTCTCGACATTCCTGAGTTTTTCTGGGACCATTCGGAAGTTGAGCCTCTCTATACAATGATCGCCATGCATCTCGATCTAGAAACACGACTTGAAGTATTGAATCAACGCCTAGATATTGTTCATGATCTTTTTGAAATGCTCGGCAATGAACTCAACCACCAGCACTCATCTAAGCTTGAATGGATTATTATTTGGCTCATCGTTATCGAAGTTGTCATAACCCTTGTGCATCAATATGGATAAAGAAAAAACTGCAGGTTACGAACTGATTGATAGTGGCTCTGGAAGAAAACTCGAACGCTTTGGCCCCTATACTCTTTCAAGACCTTGCTCACAAGCTGTCTGGAAAAAAAAGCTTTCAGAGAAAATATGGCAAAATGCGGATGCCACCTTTACAAGAGATGAGGAAAACCGCTGGATTAAAAAGCCAGGATTGCCAGCCTCTTGGTTTTGTGATGTTGACGGACTCCTCTTTAAGATTCAACCAACAGACTTCGGCCACCTTGGTATCTTTGCAGAGCAAAGGCCTTTCTGGCGTTGGATGCGCGATACCATCAAAGCAGAGCAAAAGCCGATCAAAGTTTTAAATTTATTTGCTTACTCTGGCGGCTCAACCCTCGCTTGCGCGCAAGGTGGCGCTGAAGTGTGTCATCTCGATGCCTCTAAAGGAATGGTTGCTTGGGCACGTGAAAATGCCGCCGAAAATCATCTCAAAGATACCCCTATTCGCTGGATTGTCGATGATGTGATGAAATTTTTGCAGCGTGAAATTAAGCGCGGAAATCGCTATGAAGCAATCATCTTAGATCCTCCTACTTTCGGACGCGGTGCAAATAATGAACTCTTTAAAATCGAAGAGCAGATCATTCCACTTCTTGAGATGTGCAGATCGGTATTAAGTGAACATCCTCGCTTTATCCTCTTCTCCTGCCATACCCCTGGATTTACGCCACAGGCTCTAAAAAATCTTTTAGATGATATGATGAAAGGATGTGACGGCAAAATCGATGCAGGCGAGATGCAGCTTGAAAATGCAACCCCCATTCCGAGTGGCGCTTTTGCTAAATGGTGTCACCACTAGTATGAGCTACCCAGATCTACTCATCACAAGCCTTGATAATCCTAAAGTAAAGCGACTTCTTGCACTGCGCGAAAAGCGCGAGCGCGATGTCACCGCTCTCTTTCTCATCGAAGGCTATCGTGAAATCACACGTGCAATCGCTGGAAAAGTATCCATTGATGAGCTCTACATTTGCCCGGAGCTGTTTTTAGGCGAAAATGAACCAGCTCTTATTCAACAGCTTCGAAGTCAAGGCACCAAAATCATCGAATGTGCAAGTAAAGTTTTTCATAAAATCTCTTATAGAGACCGTCCCGATGGCCTAGTGACAGTTGCAAAAAAAATGGGCTACACCCTAAAAAACCTTGAAGAAAAGCTTAAAGGGACACAATCGCCGCTTTTCATTGTTGCAGAAGCTATCGAAAAACCAGGTAATCTTGGCACCATTTTACGCTCTTCAGACGGTGCGGGCGCACATGGCGTCATTGTTTGTGATCGCTGCACAGACATCTATAATCCAAATGTTGTCAGAGCAAGTGTTGGAACGCTGTTTACCCTTCCTGTCATTGAAACTACCACGCAAGAGGCCCTCACTTGGCTCCTTTCACACCATATCAACATCTTGGCAGCTACCCCTCATACAACAAAGCTATACACAGATGTTGACCTCAAAGGAGCTGTAGCCATTGCGGTCGGAGCAGAACAGATTGGCCTTTCCAAGCTTTGGATGGATCAAGCCCATTTCAAAGTAAAAATCCCCATGCATGGCGTTGCAGATTCGCTCAACGTTGCTATGGCAACCACTATTTTGCTCTATGAAACCACAAGACAGCGTACTCTCTAGTACACCCTTTGAAATTCTTTTTGAAGATAATCATCTGATTGCTGTTAACAAGCCTCCAGGACTTGTAACACAACCTACAGAGAGCTCTATCACTAGTCTAGAAGAAGAGGTCAAGAAATATATCAAAGAAAAATACGCAAAAAGTGGAAATGTGTATCTTCATGCCGTTCACAGACTTGATAAAGTAACAAGTGGCATCACTCTTTTTGCCAAAACAAGCAAAGCGCTTTCTCGCCTGAATGAATCAATCAGAGAAAAAGTAGTTGAGAAACGGTATCTAGCAGTCTGTGAAGGAATTTTTTCTAAAAAAGAGGAAACGCTCACTCACTTTTTATTACATGATGACTATGAAGCAAAAATAGTAAATAGCTCTCACCCTCAAGGAAAAAAGTCAGAGCTGTATTATAAAGTTATCAAAGAGCAGACGCACCTATCACTTGTAGAAGTTCATCTGACAACTGGCCGCTACCATCAGATCCGCACGCAGCTTTCAGCTATCCACCACCCAGTTTATGGCGATAAAAAGTATGGAAGTGTACAGACTGCTTTTCAAAAGGAGATCATTGCTCTCCACCATTTTCAGATGAGCTTTCCTCACCCAACCACTCAAGAGAGGATCACTATCAAAAGCGATCCACCTGCATTTTGGCCAATGACAATCAACTCTCAATAGAGTACACTAAACGATTACTCACGAGTGATCTTATGGAAAAAATAGTACTATCTCGGTCGTTAGGTACCCATGACGGCACATTTCATGCAGATGAAGTTACCGCTTGTGCACTTTTACGCTTTTTTGATCTGATTGATAAAGATAAAATTATTCGCACACGCGATGTTGAGCGCCTTGATAAATGTGAATTCGTCTGTGATGTAGGTGGAATATATGACCCACAAAAAAAGCGCTTTGATCATCATCAGGTGGATTATAAAGGGCCATTAAGTAGCGCAGGAATGATATTAGAATACTTAAAAAGTTCTCATGCGCTCTCGCCACATGATTACGACTTTCTTAATAATGCCCTCGTGCGTGGAGTAGACGCCCATGACAATGGCAAAGATTCCCAATCTCCTGGAGTCTGTACCTTTTCGCATATCATCTCAAATTTTACTCCTATCCACTATGATGAAACCTCTGACGTACAAGATGCAGCCTTTATGGTGGCTTTAGATTTTGCCTATGGTCATATCAAAAGGCTATGGGAGCGTTTTAAGTATAATCAGTCATCTAGTGAAATCGTCGCTCACGCCATGACAGAGTATCGCGACTGTCTGATCTTCAATGAGCCCATACCATGGATGGATACTTTTTTTGAACAGGACGGCGAGCATCACCCTGCTCGATTTGTGATCATGCCTTCAGGAGAAAAGCACTGGAAATTACGAGGCATTCCTCCTACAGGTGATGAAAAAATGAAAGTCCGCATGCCACTACCAGAAGAGTGGGCAGGACTTCTGGATAAAGAATTAAAACGCATAAGTGGTATACAGGGCGCGCTTTTTTGTCATAAAGGTAGATTCATCTCTGTGTGGGAGACCAAGCAAGATGCTCTGCAAGCTTTAGAAAAAGTACTCTCTCTGGCAAAGCAAAAGACATCATTATGAAAACTATTTTTCAAAAAATTATCGACAATGAGCTTCCATGCGACAAAGTCTTTGAAAATGACCGCATTATCGCCTTTAAAGATATAGCCCCTCAAGCGCCTGTCCATATTTTAATCGTACCGAAAAAAGCCATTGCCAACATTTCACAAGCGACAAGTGAAGATAAAGAGCTCCTCGGAGAAATTCTCCTCGTAGCAAGTGATCTTGCTAAAAAATTTGGTATTGAAAGCGGTTTTCGACTCCTCACCAATAATGGCGAAACTGCAGGTCAAACTGTCTTTCACCTTCACTTCCATCTTCTTGGCGGCAAAAGACTTGGCCCCTTAGGATAATTATGGATACCTTTCTTTTAAAAGAATCAACGGGTCTTCTGGTTGTAGATATACAAGAAAAGCTCTTCCAAAAGATGTATCAAAAAGAAGACCTTCTCAAAAAGCTAGGGCTCGTAATAGAGGCGGCCAAAATCCTTCAGCTCCCAATTATTCTCTCTGAGCAGTATCCACAAGGTCTAGGATCTACTGTAAGCGCCGTCCAAACAATTCTTGAACCTGTAGAAGTTTTCGAAAAGACAACCTTCTCATGTCTAGGATCGCAAGCTTTACAAGAGGCAATTGCCAAAAAATCTGTAAAGAATTGGCTCATTATTGGCATCGAAACGCATATTTGTATTTTGCAAACTGCCAAAGATTTTTTAACGCACGATCTGCAACCTGTAGTCATCACTGATGCTACATCCAGTAGAAATCTTGTAGATCATAAATCTGCAATTAAAGAAATGCGCACACTTGGCATCCGTTGTTCAACTGCCGAAACTATCCTCTTCGAACTCGTAAGAGATGCAAAAGCAAAAGAGTTTAAGGCAATCTCTCAGCTCGTTAAATAGAAAAGCACCAAAGTACGAGAAAAGTAGCGAGAGATTTTACAACTAATGGTATGCATTATACTTTAACGCAAAGGAGCGAATAAGGTGCAAAGACGCAAAGAGAGCTAAAAGAGTCTTCTCATTAAAAAGGCAGAAATGTAGTACTCTCTCTTGATAGAGAGTAAAAATTTTCTCGGTTTTGATCCTAAAGATGGGATCCACTATAATAACTGTTTGCTATTCTTTGCGCCTTTTGTATTTCTTTGCGTTATAAATAAATAAAAGCGTAACTAGCTTGCTATCTAGAGATTAAAAAATGATTTTGTTTTTACTGTCCTTTCTTCTGGCTGCGCCTCTTGATGAAAAAAGTGTCTGTGAGCGTGCATCCCACCACCTTCTTCTTTCAAACCCGCGAGTCGCTCTCGATGAAGTGACTACGGCACTAAAAGACAATCCTCACTCTCAAAAGCTGTTAGCCACAAAAATCTCCATTCTTGCGGCCCTACAAGATGAGGGTGCAATGCTTGCCACCTGGACACAGTACCATACCCTTTTTCCCAAGGCGGTAGATGACACACTTCTTGAAAAAATGGCCTGGGCTACAATCAAAAAAGGAACCTCAAATTCCTCCTCGCTCATTCGCATGGAGGCAAGTTTAGCAGCCTTTTATTCACAAGATGCCCAAGGCATCCCTCTTCTTGAAAAGCTGCTAGATGATCATAACATGGGACTCAGGCTCTTTGGACTCTATCTTGTTTCACATCTACGAGATGAAATCTTTGAAAAAAAGGTACTTGCCCTTTTGATCTCCGATGAATCCATCCCGATTCAACTCGCTGCAATTGACGCTCTTGGACACATGCGTTCAGAACATGCTTATCCCTATCTTATCACCTTGCTCGAAAAAGAAACTACCTCATCTGAAATGAGATTTTCTATTCTTCAGGCTATCTGTCAGATACGTTCAAAAATAGAGCGAAACGATCTTATCACTCTCACAAAAAGCAGTAGAGCATTTCTCAGAATACTTGCCTGTGAATTCGTCCTGAAACACACGATGACTGACTCTATCGATCTCATTTTGCCTCTGATCTTAGATAATTCGAAAGATGTGCAAATTGCCGCCATGCAGACGCTCGGCGCTCTTAGACCCAAGCTACCGCCTGAATTGATTGTGAGCCTGAAAGAAATTGCCCAAGATGAGTCTGCAGAACTTGCCATCTCAGCAAACTACCTTCTCCTCACAACAGATTCTGCTTCAGAAATTACTCAGAAAAGATTTGCACACTTTCTTTCCCATCACAATCAAGAGACACGACTACTTGCAGCAGCAGCATGCGCTCATTCAGGCTCCAAAGGCGTCGCGATCGCAGCAAAAGCTCTACAAATAACGGACGATCCCCTTGTTGCCATTAATCTAGCCATACTTATCATTACTCAACGCGATGAAAGAAATTTACCCCAAGCTATTGGAGCAATAGAGCAAGGGCTTCAAACTATCAAAGGTCGACTTGACTTCTCCGTACAAGGGCTATTTACCTTTATTCACATAGGAACAGATTCTCACCTTGCTTCCATGCCCCGCTATCCAGAAGCCAAGGATCTTGCCTGTAGACTCTCTCTCTACAGCGTCCTTGCCTCTTGTAATGCCCCTCATATCGAAGCTCTTTTAGCTTCTTTTTTGAAAGAGCGTAGTTGGGGGATCACGGGTATGGCTGCAAACCTTCTTATCCAAGAAGGTGATGCAAGCGCACTTTCTATCATTAAAAAACTTCTTCAAGATGAAACTCTTGAAATACGTGTTCAGGCAGCCTTTCTTCTTGCTATTAGTACTCAAGATGAAGAGGCGCTCTCTGTACTTGAAAATGCTTACGCGAAAGCTCCACGTGAGATGAAGGAGCAAATCCTTCTCGGTATTGGTGCCATTGGTTCCAAAACCTCCCTTCCATTTCTTTGTATAGCCCTAAATGAAGCATCACCCATCCTGCGTATTCGTGCCTCTAGTGCCATCTTGCAGTGTCTCTACCATTAAAGACCCTCAAATACTATTGAGAAGTTCTTTTTAGAACAGCGTCTGTTATATTTTTAACGCAAAGAAGCGAGTGAGACGCAAAGGCGCAAAGAGAGCTAAGAAGATATTATAGTGGTATAGTATTGTTTCTTATTTTTTACCACAGAGGACACAGAGATCACAGAGAGAGGAAGGGGAAGGATGGTAAAAAACTTAAAAAAGCCTCCACTATATATTATATGGCTACTCTTTGCGCGTTCGTGTCTTTGGTATTTTTTTGCGTTAAAAAAATCCAAGAGCACCTGCTCTAATCGAGAGCTATTTCAGGGAGAACTTCTGTAACGAAAAGATAATTTTTCCCATTGCGGTTTTTTACAATTCCCTTAAAGCGAGTAGTTTGCCCTTCTTTTATCTTTAAAATACTACGATCTTGTGTCGTCTTACAAAAGAAAAGGGATTTAAGCGTTAAAATGGCGCGATTTTGGTAGTTATCAATATAAAAGAGTGATTGATCAGGTTTTGAGTGAAGGACTCTTTTTCCATCTTGCATCTCAAGAACACCTTCTACATCAATGTCGATACGGTGTAAACGAAATGGTGTTTTAGCAAATGCTGCATGAAGCTCGGCAGCAGAAAAAGGAGCATCATTTTTCCATGTAATTTGTCCTATACCCTCTTTTGAGTAAATGGCTGCCTTGTTTACTCCCTTAATTGCTTGTAACTGCTTTAATACATTTTGGGTGCAGCAAGGAGAGTCCATTTTTTCAATATCTAGCCGTACTTCAATGATTGACGCAGAAAGAGAGAGACATGAAAATAGAAAAACAGAGCCAAAAAGTTTAAAAATAGTTTTCATGTATATCTCCCAAGTTATTTTTTAATCAAAGCAGATCCTACCACTGCATCTACTTCCTCACTATACCGTCTCAAAATTTTGCTCGCAAGTGCTCTGAACTCTAAGGTCAAAAGAAATCAAAAAAATAGCCCAATTACAAATCGTAAATTAGAATCATTGAAATTATTTCCCCAATCGCTTAGTTTATAGCTTTGATATTTATTAACCATGAGGTAATTATGTCGAGTGTACCTGTCATCTATCCTAAACCTGACCACATGCCTGTCAGCCCAAAATTCACCTCCATCACTCACTCTGTCACCTACCATCTTGGCCGCCTTATTCATATTTTTTGGAT
>JAQGPK010000104.1 GCA_028293095.1 Chlamydiia bacterium
GGTAAATAAAACAAAAAAAGTAATCCATTTTTTCATACTAGTGCCTCAAAATTTATTTTTAATAGTCTCTTAGGTAGACTTTACTGAATAAATTTTAGCTGCATAGCTATGTTTCGAGCAATGTAAATCATTATTTTTAATAAATTTTAGATCTCTGTGGTTTTGCTTATTTCGTCATGTAGTTTCTGATAGGTAGGATCTTGACCACCTTTAGGAAAGAGGCCCAGTTTCAACGCATCTTCTAAAATGGCGTCACAGGGGACAAAAGCATATCCAAATTTACCACTATCTGTTTTTAATTGTTCTGTTTCTAAAAGAATTGTATCCCGTAGCGCTCTTAAGTTATTCTGTGGGATATTTTTTATGAGTAGATTAATGGCGCTTGTGGGAAGAATGGAGTCCCGCAAGTCTTTGGAAAGGTCTCGAATTTTCAAGAGATCATCCGTGTAGACATCCGTTATGAGCATTTTGAGGTAACTGATCATTCCGTTTTGATGATCACTTGTTATCGTGACTTTACCGGCTTTTTCAATTTCGTCCAGTACCCCTGTAATTTCATCAATATTTTGCTGCTTTTTTTTGGGAGACTGATTGCTATTTTGAATCGCTTCTTTACAAATATCTAGCATCTTAGAGAGCTCTTTCACTTGAGTATCATTCCATTTACCAGTGCTATCAAGTGTCCATTTTGTAGAGCTATGTATAGGGTCTGTTATCTTTATAAATGAGAGTATTTTATCGATTGATTGGGTAGCTTTATCGGTCTTCTGAACCTCAGCGGTTAACCCTTTTTGAGTATCTTTAGCTCTTTTTGCATTAAGAAATTTTTTGATTGCAGCGAGAGTATTTGGTTTTGTAAGGTCTGTAACCAAGCTGTCAAAACGTTGCTTGATGTCTTCTGTTTGAGTTAAGAGATCGATCAAAAGATCAAAATAGGGAAACATTTCTGCATACAGTCCATAACAGGTAGGTGAAAGTACTTTTTTAAGATCGGTTGCAAAGTCCTCAAGCTTTTTTAAGGTCGTCTCTTCCAGCGTGCCATTTTGTAGATCACCTTGTAGAGTGTTCTTTACTGAATCGCATTGCACTGTAAACTCTTTTACAAGCTCAGTTTTGATAATAGATGACATAGGCGTGTTTTTTAGACATTGAAGTCCAGTATCGAGAAGCGTACATTTTTTACTATACGCCGTTTGGTCCCATATGGCCGGCGCATCTTCTAGTCCTGTGAGCTTGGCGAGATTTTCTTCACAGCGCTTGACGTAGCATGCAGCGTTATCTGCCCGTTCAATGAGCGCTCTCTGTTCGCTAGGATCAAGCGCAGGAAAAAGTCCCTTTTCAAGGAGAAGGATGTAGTCTGCTTCCGCTGCATCTTTTAGAATACCTTCAGGACCATCAAAGAGCTCTTTGTATTGTTCTTTAATGTCGTCTGGTAGCTTTTTAAACCCATCTGATTGATAGAGTGCTTTGATGCAGTTAGAGATGAGCTCGCCACATTGAGGTCTGATTTCACCACCTTCACTATAAACCTTAATGTACTCCTTGAGCTGCTGCAACTCCTGTGGAAAGTTTCCTAAATCACAGTGGGGATCCAGCTTATTCCTGATTTCTTCCACTACTTCGTCAAGAGCTTCGCTGAGTTGCCTTTCCATCTTCACATCTAGTGACATATATTTTTTAGGAAAAGGCGGAAGTTTCAAAAGATCTGACTCTGTAAGATGTGTTTTTTTGTGACTTTGAAGGTCTTTGAAAATTTGTTTTGCGAGTTCTTGTGGGAGTTTTCGGAGTAATTGCTCTTTACTTCCACCTGCTCGCATCTCGTTAGTATATGTAAGCCCGCTGATATGAGTTCGAAGGTCCTCTGCTGTTTTTGGAGAAAAATTTCGCCATAAAGCATGATGGCCTTCAGAGCCTGCGCGCTCCTTTTCAGCTAAAGCCTCGCCTTGACACTCCTCTAAAAGCCACTCTTTGACATCTTCATGTAAAGGTTCCTTACTTTGCGCAAGGCCCAAGAGAAAGGAGCGAGTGGGAAGGTTAATCTTATCATTAAAGATTTGGAAGTGATTGTGATTTCCAGTTGATGCCGGTCTTCCAAATCCGAGTACTCTGTCATTATCAAAAAGCGCAAGCTGCCATTTGACCTCAAGAGCTTTTTGAAGGGAGGCGTCGCTTTCAACAGGGTATCCTGTAGTATCCTGTGCATTATTTCTAACACTCGTTTTGCTATTAATAGTACCTGACAGATAGAGGTTGACAAGCTCAGAAAAATTTTGGACTATTTTCCATTTTCCATTCTTTGCTAGATACTCCCAGGATTTTTCTTCGCATTTAAGGTATTCAATATGGGGGATGGGCAGAGCCATGGCATTTGATTTGTGAAGATCCCAAGCAGCAAGAAGTCCTTGCATAATTGTCTTTTTTTGAAAATCCTTTGCATCTAGTCTGGCGATAATTGCAGCTGCAAGTTTTGGGTGTTCCACGAGAACTTCAGCACTGATTCCCCGCTCCACAAGTGGCTGGACAATCAAGGCGTGTGACCCTTCTAGCCGGGTAGGTGGAAGGTGGGGCTCTCTCTTTTGAGCTACAGAAATAGGGCCTTTGAGGGTGGCTTGAATGGAGGGAGAGATAGCTTCTGGAAAATGAAATTGCTCACAGACACTGCCAGCAATAGCATCAAGTCCGCCTTCTTGTCTTTTGACAGCAGCTCCCTCTTTTTTTTGCACGGCAACTGGATTCATTGAAGTGTAGGTCATTAAGACTATAGGCAATTTCGTGTTTGCAAGTATGGGAAGTTCTTGATTAATTTTTTCGATTTCCTTTTCAATACTTGCTAACTTTTTTTCAAGAAGTGGAAGCTCTTTTTGCTTAAGGGCCAGTTGCTTTTCTTGAAGATCCTGCTGTTCAATTTTGTAGTCTTTGAGCTCTTCTTCATCGCTTTTTTGCTGAGTCTGGAGCTCTCTGATCTTTTGAAAATCAATCGATTCGTGTGTTTCTTTTGTAAGAGCTTGGATGGCATTTTTTGAGGTTTCTATCTTTTTGCATAAACCATCTATTTTTACCTGTAGAGGAGCTATTTTTTTTATGGCCATGTAAGTATCAAGTCGGATTGATTTCATGATTTCTTTTTCAACTTCAACTTGGGTTACTTTAAATTTTTGCAATTTATTTTGTAGTTTCTGAATGTTCTCTTTTAGATTTTCAGGTGCATTTAATACTTCTTGTATGCGTGCTTGTGCAGATTTTGCAGAACCGATGTGCGCTGCTCTCTGTATTACTGTTTTGCCTTTTTCTGCTTGCTTGATTTTTTGAAGCAGATTTTCGGCAGAGGATGCAATTTTTTTGTTAGTGGGATGGGAGGCGTCTGCAGTTGCTTTGGTTTTAATGTTACTAAGGACATTTTTTAATTTTTTGAGTGTTTTTGATTGACTCGCAATTGATCCAAAAGAATCATTGATGATTTGTAAATATTTAGCCTGTTTTTCATGATCTGCTTCATTGACTTGAGGGGAGAGAGCTTGAAGCTTTGTAAAATCGATATCTTCAGGTCTAATAAAAGTCATAAATCACCGTATTTAATAATTTATTTTATAAATATGGAAAATTTATTTTATTTGCAATTGTTATTATTTTATTATGTTTTGTTGTATTATAGTTGCATTATTCATAAATATATAAGGATAGACCATATGACTTCAGTTTTAGAGAAGTTTAGAAGCATGACAATAAGCAGCTCCTTAGCACAAGATCAAGTGATGGCCCCAACAGTAAAAATTACTAGGCATCACTTGGTTCCTACTGTAAAACTTCATGTAACGTTACTGGGGAAAAAGAAACGACTAGATATTTTTAAATTAAACGGGGGAATGTCAGGGCCATCGGCATCTGCTAAAGATGAATTAGATAACTCAGAGAAGATTAATACATACATCGCTGAATTAATGAAGGTGATTACAAAACAAAGCAAGGAAATAGCCGAACTAAAAAATACAATTAATCAGTTGTCGGTAACTATTGAAAAATACGAAGGATGTACTAGTCGCGAATCAAGCGTGAGTAGGCTCTCTGAAATCAGCGTAAGTCGCGAACAGACTGAGCGTAAACATAATAGATTGACTACAGAAGAGCTCGAAGATCAAGAAGATCTTGCAAATATCGAGTCAGAGATGGAAGAGTATGAGCGCAAAATCAGTGCTTTGACACAAACTATAGTGCAGTTAAAAGCAGAAAAGCGTGGTCAAGAAGAAGAAATTGAGAACTTTTCAGCGATTATATCGCAGAAAGTAGAAGAGGCAGAAAAGTCTAAACGAGAAGTTGTAAAACTTGCGGTGAAAGTTCAGCGTCTGAATAAACTGATCATTTGTGGGATGGTTGCAGCAGTTGCCTATGTGGCAATGCCGTATGTTGCATATTCTTTTACAAAATAAATCTACATAGAAAAAAGACTAGGGACTGCTTTCGAGACAGTCCCTAGAAATTGAATTAGTAGTCCATGCCGCCAGTTGGCTGCATAGCACCTGCTTTTTCATCTTGAGGAGCATCAGCAATGATGGCCTCTGTAGTTAAGAGCATTGAGGCGACTGAAACTGCATTTTCAAGCGCGCAACGAACAACTTTCATCGGATCTAAGATGCCGGTTTTAATCATGTCGACAAACTTATCTTCACGTGCATCATAGCCATTGTTATCCTTCTGCTTTTCAACTTCTTGAAGAATAAGAGCGCCCTCTTTACCAGCATTTTCTGCAATCTGGCGAAGTGGTGCAGAAATTGCACGCATAATAATTTTGGCACCCGTTCTCTCATCACCTTCAAGCTTTTCAGCAAGGGCAGCTACTACAGGAAGGCAGCGGATAAAGGCAACGCCACCACCAGGTAGAATTCCCTCTTCGATGGCAGCAGCTGTTGCATGCTGAGCATCATCTACACGATCTTTTTTCTCTTTCATCTCAATTTCAGTAGCAGCTCCTACGCGGATAACAGCAATACCACCTGCAAGCTTTGCAAGTCGCTCTTGGAGTTTTTCACGTTCGTAGTCAGAGGTTACATCTTGAATTTGCTGCTTGATCTGACCGATACGTGATTGGATCTCTCCTTTATCACCAGCGCCTTCAACAAGGGTTGTGGTATCTTTATTGATGATCGCTTTCTTCACGCGGCCTAGCATGTCGAGTGTCACTGTGTCGAGCTTAATACCGATCTCTTCACTAATGAAATCACCACCTGTGAGAATAGCAATATCTTGTAGAAGCGCTTTTCTGCGATCGCCAAAGCCTGGTGCTTTGACAGCTGCAATCTTAAGGCCTGCGCGGAGGCGATTGATTACAAGTGTTGCAAGTGCTTCTCCGTCGATATCTTCTGCGATAATAAGGAGTGGTTTGCCACTTTCAGCAACAGCTTGAAGAATTGGGACAATTTCTTTGATGCCGGAGATCTTCTTCTCAGAAACAAGGACGTAGGCATCTTCGAGAATACACTCTTGTGTTTCTGGATTTGTCATGAAGTAGGCAGAAAGATAGCCCCTGTCAAAATGCATCCCTTCGACGATGTCAAGAGTTGTTGTAAAGCCTTTACCTTCTTCGACAGTGATCGATCCTTCTTTTCCAACGCGCTCAAATGCGGTTGCAATGATCTCTCCAATCTCTGTGTCATTGTTTGCAGAGACTGTGGCTACTTGTGCGATCTCTTTTTTGTCTTGAATCTTTTTCGCACGCTTGGAAAGCTCTTCAACAATTGCCTTGGTTGCCTTTTCCATCCCTCGCTTAAGATCCATAGGGTTTGCACCGGCTGCAACGTTTTTAAGGCCTTCTGCATAAATTGCTTCAGCAAGGACTGTCGCGGTTGTTGTTCCATCACCTGCTTTATCAGCAGTTTTGCTGGCAACTTCCTTGACCATCTGAGCGCCCATGTTCTCGAACTTATCTTCAAGCTCGATCTCTTTCGCAACAGTCACGCCATCTTTTGTAATGTGAGGTGCGCCATAGCTTTTATCGATGATGACGTTACGTCCCTTTGGACCCAGTGTTGTTTTTACAGCGGCTGCAAGGAGCTGCACACCCTTTAAAATTCTATTTCTTGCATCTTCTCTAAATTTGATATTCTTTGCTGCCATAGTCTTTTCCTTAAAAATTGCTTACTTTTCAATGATTGCGATGATGTCTTCAGAGC
>JAQGPK010000115.1 GCA_028293095.1 Chlamydiia bacterium
ATCATTCAACCAGGCAAGTGTCTTTTGAATGGTTTTTTCAAAAACTGGCACTTCTAATTTGTTCATTTTTAACTCCTCTTTTTCGCTAAAAATCCCCCTTCTCTAGTTGTGCGACTGCATAGAATAGTAGATAAGCAAAGTGGGCCTAAAATAGAAAGTGAAGAGGGATTTGGACTAAATGACATTTCTAACCTCCAACTAAAAAGGTTCGATTGATAGTACTCTAACAAAATGCAGCTTGTTTGGGCAATAAAAACAAAATGTTAAATCATACAATTTATTTTAAAAGTGGGTAGCTACCACTATGCGTGATGTACCTTCGTCTTCCACTCAGCTTGGTCAAAACGATAGAGCACATGTCTTCGTAATCGATGCCCTTCTGCTAGCAGTGAATGGTCAAAATCATCAGCAGGATTATGATGCATTCCTATTTTCTCCATCACAGTAGTTGAACGACTATTTGAGGTCGCTGTAAATGAGATAATTTCTTTTAAATCGAGCTTCTCGAAACCATATTGGAGTGATGCAAGCGCGCCCTCTGTGGCATACCCCTTTCCCCAGTAGTCAAAAGCAAGCCTCCAACCTACCTCAACAGCTGGAGTAAAAGGAGCTAGAAAATCAATCGCTCTCAGGCCTATAAAGCCAATAAACTCTGCCCCATCAATAAGAGATACAGCCCACGATCCCCAGCTATGCTTCGTAAAGTGATCAATGATACGCTGGTACTCTTGCCTGCTCTCCTCAAATGTTTTTACGGAGGGAAAATGTTCCATGACACGAGGGTCTGCATTCATTGCAGCAAAAGATACCAGATCCTTTTCTTGCCATGGCCGTAAAATCAATCGCTTGGTTTTAATTATTGAGGTATCTTGCATATTTTCTCCTTAATAGCGTTGACGATCGTATCTTGTGACTCTTTGCTTGTATCAAATTCGTGATAGAATTTTTGAATAATTTTTTCAGCCTCTCGATCGCTCTGTACTACATAAAAAGGAACATCCGGATATTTTTTGCAAAGCTCCTGAATGGAATGACTCACTCTTATATCAAATCCCCAGAGATAGGAAATGAGCCGCAACCGCACCTTTTCGGGACATCCTTCAGCCTTGTCTAAAATTTGAGGGTTCTTCCTGAACAGCCTTTTAAAAATGCGCCACAAACAAAGTAGCCGATTATACTTAAAATACAAAACAAGTGTTGCTCGTTGAAAACGCATCTCGAATGATTTGATAGAATTCCCATCAATGATCCATCTCTCCTTTTCCACTAATGTTTTTTGAATTTGTAGAAATTCGCTATAGTCTCTTTCAGCCCAGTTCGCGACAAAAAAATGGCGATCAAGATGATCGACAGGAAGGTGTACTAGCTCGCCTAATCGAACTGCAAAGGTAGACTTACCACTGCCCGGAATACCAAAGATCATCACTCTTGAAAAACTGCTTTTAGATAGCTTTGAATAGATCTCTTGCATACACATACCATTCTCCGTCATCCCAAATTAACCAGAAAAATAAAAGCCCAATAGACAAATACTATTGGGCTTTTTACTCAAAAAAAGCTGTATTTAGATTGGATGAATCGATTCAGCCCCAGCTTTTTTATACACGTCAACGGCTTTACGAGTCCGTTCTTCATCATCCGATTCAACAGTTAAAAGGATCTGCCCGCTCTTCAAACTCTCTTCGATTTGCGCAGCATGCTCTCTTTCTAACCCATACCCAATCAAAGCCCCTGCAATACCGCCTATACTACCGCCAAGCGCAGAGCCGCTTAAAACTGTAGTCAAAGCAGCAGCAATTGGCCCTGTAACTAAAAGAGGCCCGATACCAGGAATAGACATCACACCCAGAGTTGCCAAAAGTCCTAAAACGCCTCCTACTACAGCTCCTTGAGAAGCTCCAATTTTCGCGCCTTCTTTAATCGAGCCTGGCTGCGAAGTGTCCCCAGTGGTTGATCTCACTTGAGATCCTTCCATATGAACGATAGAAATATCTGAGTCTCGAAAACCAATGGTATGTAATTCTGGAACAATTTTTTCAACATTTTGCATTTCTTTCAATAGACATAAAGCAATTTTTTTCATAAAAATCTCCAAATAGAATTAATAATGTTTATTTTGACAACAAATTTTCAAATTACTAAAGACTTAAGAAAATTATTTTTTAATAATATCTCTTTAAGGAGACATTTTTTAAAGGTGATTTCAGGTTCACTAAGAGAAAATCGCGAATCCTAAACTAATAGGTCAAACCAGATGTCGTTATCGTTTTTGATAAAACTACATGATCTGAAAGTAATACTACTATCCTGAAAGATTTATGGCAACCTTACTATCGCACTAAAGAAGCCATACGTATTAGATATGGCTACTTTTGCTTTTGAGCAACCCACACTGTATGCATTCCACAGTTGGGATCTTCAACTTTATGAAGAAGGATTGTAAATCCAAAATCTTGCAGCAACTTTTTGTATTCATCCGTATCCAGGCTCGCGTGATACATATTGTATCCATTCATGTTGCTATACACCTCTGCCTGCTTAAAGCCCGAAGTAAAGACTAAGACGCCACCATTTTTGATATGAGAGCTAAACACTTTAAACATTGCTCTCTGATCATCTTGTTGCAGATGAAAAAAGCTATCCCATGCAAGTACTACATCAAATTTTTTATCTAAGCTAACCTCTCTCATATCACCAACAATCCACTCCATCTCAGGAAAGCGCTTTTGGCATAGTTGAATCATTTCAGATGATCCATCGACACCAGTCACCTGAAATCCTTGATCAATGAAATATTTTGCAAGGGGCTCTCCTGTCCCACAGCCCAGATCCAGAACCGCCCCATTTTTGGGAACGTGCTTTAAAGTAAGTTCTAAATACTCCTGTTCCATCAGTTCTTTGCTACGATTCTCATCAAACCAATATGCAATTTTATCATACAATTTCCACATAACGGCACCTTAATTTTACACGTGTAACTATAGTGATCAAAGGAAGGTCTAGGATTTTGCAAAGCTTGAGGGCAAAGATAGACTTCCCCCTTCCGAGCATTCCGAAAATTGTACTTCGCTCTGGCAGCTCTCTTTCCATAATTTTTTTAATGTCTGCAGAAGTTCCGTGCAATTTTTAGCAATGGGTATCCCATACTCCTGCATTTTTTTCTCATACCATTCATACCTTGCATGACTACCTCCTAAGAAGCCAATAATTGACATGCCAGCAGAGCGTGCCGCTTCAATGCCGACAAAACTATCTTCGATCACAATGCAATCTTTTGGACCATATCCCATTTGCTTAGCAGCGAGTAAAAAGAGATCAGGAGCAGGCTTGCCTTTTGCAACTTGCTGGGATGTAAAAATGGAGTCCTCAGTGAAATATTTCATTTGATCTGTGAGCTCAAGAGATCGGATCACACGATCTCTCGGGCTACTTGAGGCAACACATCGGCTTATGCCCATTTCATCCACTGCCTCTAGTATAGGTTGAATTAAAGGGCAAAGCTCACGTTCAAATGCTTGTAAAACATTCAACT
>JAQGPK010000142.1 GCA_028293095.1 Chlamydiia bacterium
CGGAAGATGGGGAGAGAGAAGGATAAGCAAGATAGAGTATGGATCGAAATGGCGCAAAGTAAACAGTACTAGAATGAGAGAGTTATGGAAAGAACACGTCCAGAGAAAGCTTCAGAGCATACCATCACAGAAGGGCTTAAAAAAATTCAGATCAGGCAAGCTACAGTTGAAGATGCTCGCGCAATTGTGGATGCAGAGCGTGAAATTGCAGAAGAGCTAGGGTATTTTTGTTCAGAGCCTTCAGAGTTACTGCTTGAAAATGTAGTCAATACGATTGTAGCTTGTAGGAATGGCAATGGTGTTTATCTTGTAGCAGAAACTAATGGAAACATCGTCGGCCATGCTTTTTTAGAATTGCACCACGTGCAGTCGCTACGACATGTGGCCGACCTAAACATTGCAGTTCATGCAGGCTGGCAAAAGAGAGGCATAGGGACTAAACTGCTGAGACACATCATTGAATGGGCGCAGCAAACAGGCGCTATACTAAAAATTCAATTAAATGTTCGAGCCTCTAATTTCCCAGCTATTTCTTTGTACAAGAAAATGGGATTTGAAGAAGAGGGACGCTTAAAAAATAGAGTCAAAGTAAAAGATGGGTATATTGATGATATTATTATGGGACTGAGCCTTATTGAAGATCGGCCTCAGGTAAAGGATGTTCTCATTCGTACGCTTGAAAAAAAGGATATTAACCTGCTCATCAGTAAGTTTTGCTTTCCTTGGAGTACTATTCAAGCAACAACCGATAAGTGGAACCAATATTTTCAGCAGCAGCAAAAGCAGGTTCGCACAGTATATGTGTTAGAAAAAGAAAAAGAAATTATAGGGTATGCAAGCCTTTTGTATAGTCCAGCGTATCCTCATTTCAAGAATGCAGCTATTCCAGAGATAAACGATGTCTGGATTATTGAAGAGTGGCGCCATCAAGGGTTGGGTAAAATGTTTATCCTTCGTATAGAAGATTTTGCGCGCCTTGCAGGGTATCAAAAAATCGGGATAGGAGTTGGTCTCTATGCGGACTATGGGACAGCACAGAAACTCTACTTTCGATTAGGATACATCCCTGATGGGTATGGGATTACCTATAACAATCAGCCGGTATCTCCAGGCGAGACCTATCCAGTAGATGATGAGCTGATCCTCTGGATGACTAAAACCTTGAGATGAGGGTGTTATAAAGAAGCTGTTTTTCGTGATTGGCGCATCAGGTTCTGGGAAAACGACAGTTCTTCAAGTTTTAGAGAGAACATCTCCTCCTGAATGTAAAATAGTTTATTTTGATAGCATAGGAGTGCCTACCTTAGAGGAAATGAAGGCGAGCTATGGTAGTCCTGAAGAGTGGCAAAGGATAAAAACATCTGAATGGACCAAAAAAATAAAAGAAAGTTTTCTTTCTGAATTCAATGTGATTATAGATGTTCAGACAAGGCCAGAATTTATCGAAAAAGCATGTCTCGAAAACAACATAGCATCTTATAAAGTAGTGCTATTTGATTGTAGTGATGTAGAAAGAGCTCGGCGC
This sequence comes from Chlamydiia bacterium, assembly GCA_028293095.1. Classification (GTDB taxonomy): domain Bacteria; phylum Chlamydiota; class Chlamydiia; order Chlamydiales; family FEN-1388; genus JAHFTM01. The sequence continues at coordinate 1,526 of JAQGPK010000142.1, forward strand.
CTTTTTGCTCGAAGACAACCCGAGCTTGTGAATAATGAAATGAGCATTGGGCCGCATACTTAAGACAAGAGAGTCAAAAGCACGCCTACCATGCAATTGATACAACTGGTGCTACATGTGGTGAAACGCTGTGTCACTTACTAGACTGGCTTGAAGAGAAATTAAAGTAAACGTACTCATTGTAAGAAAGAAATTGTATTTCTGTTAGAATGGTTTTCATTCAGAGAGCTAAGAAGGGCATATAGTATGAAAAAAGGCATCGAGATTGTCCCTTATAATCTAGAATGGCCCAAATTATTTGCAGTAGAGGCAGAGCATATCAAGCAAGCCCTCGGAAACAATTGCATCACTATTCATCACATTGGTTCAACCTTGGTACCTGGTTTAAGCGCAAAACCTATCATCGACATGCTGCCTGTAGTAAGAGATATTCAAGTGGTTGATCAAGCAACACAAGCAATGGAGTCTTTAGGGTACGATGCAAAAGGTGAATATGGGCTCACTTTCAGGCGTTATTTTCAAAAAGGCGAAAGTCTACGAACACATAATGTACATGTATACGAAGAAGGCAGCCCTGAGATTGACAGGCATTTACAATTTCGCGATTGGATGCGCTCTCATCCTGAAGATGCTGAAAGGTATGCGACACTGAAGAAAGAGTTAGCGGTACAATTTCCTCAAGATATGGAGCGCTATTGCAACGGGAAAGATATCTTTATTGCAAGTATCGATGCAAAAGATGGTTTTGATGGGTGGCGTATGGTGCAAGCACGGACGGATCGCGAATGGGCTGCAGTACGCAATTTACGGCAGCGGTATTTTTTTACATCGAAAGAAGATCCCTATATTTGGACGTTCGAGCATAAAGATCATATTCATTTTGTGTTCTATAAAAACGCCGAAATGATTGGGTATGCGCATCTCCAGCTTTGGCCAGCGCATCGAGCTGCATTACGAATACTCGTCATTGATGAGAGCTATCGTAACCTTGGATTTGGGGGACAATTTCTAAAGCTGTGTGAGCGTTGGCTGACTCATCAAGGCTTTACGGGTTTATTCGTTCAATCTTCACCTAAAGCCTATGCGTTTTACTCTACTCATGGATATGTAAAGTTGCCATTCAATGATCCGGATGGTCATGAAACAGATAGAAGAGATATTGAGATAGGGAAAATTTTTATATAGCTAAGGCAGGCTTTAGAACGCAGCTACGGTTCACTTGATATAAGAGAGAGCCTGCCTCGGGCAATAATACTATATAATGGCCTATTTCCCTTTGGGATGTCCTTCTTGCTTATGATGCTTTAACACTGTACGAGCGGCGACTTCTTCAGCTCGTTTCCCGTAACGGCCAGTCTTTTTAGCACTCTTTACAATCTGTTCATACATTTTTTGTTCTTTATCACCGATACCTTGGACATGTTTCTTTTTGGACATAAGTTCCTCCATTAAAACGTTCCTGTATTTATAGTTTGAACCTTTAGAGAATTCAATCCAAGCAAAAATATTTCTATATATTTCTGCTTCAAAAATAACTAAGTTTGACAAAAGCAGTAGTCTTTTGTAAGAAAAGTTTTAGGGTAAGATTTATTAGGAATATATGGCTATTTTAATAAGTTTTTTAAAACTTTCTGTACGAAAATAGTTGATTTTTTATATAAACTAATTTATTATCATTGAATTGTCTGGTTAATTTAAATTAATAAAAGGATGAT
>JAQGPK010000165.1 GCA_028293095.1 Chlamydiia bacterium
AAAATCCTCAGCTTTAAACTTCCCCTTCTCAATCTCCTTCAATTTAGCTTCCCACTCCCCTGTAAGCTCTGGAGATTTTCAGTTGGGGTCTTGAATCAGCGCAATGAGATAGCAGCCTAGATTTGTAGCTGTGAGCGATTTGCTACTTCGTTCAATATACTTTCTGCGTAAAAGGGTTTCGATGATCGAGGCTCTGGTTGCAGGCGTTCCAATCCCCTTCTCTTTTAACGCCTCCTTCAAATTTTCATCCTCAACAAGTTTTCCAGCTGTCTCCATAGCACCAAGGAGAGCATTTTCAGTATAATGAGCCGGCGCTTTTGTTTTGCCTTCAGTGATATAGGGCTCATGAGGACCACTCTCCCCTTTTTCAAAGAGAGGAAGCTCTTTTGTTTGCTCCTGAGCCTCTTGAGAAGATTTTGCACCACTCTTGCTCTCATCTATCTTTTTAGGATACAAGGTTGTCCAGCCAGCCACAAGTAGGCGAGTACCAGTTGCTTGAAAGGTCTTTTGATTGGTACTCCCCTCAACTGTTGTAAGCTCCTTCACGCATGATGGATAAAAGACTGCGATCAGCCTTGTTACAATGGCATCATAAACCTGTTGCGTCTGAAAAGGAAGCGGCTGTGAAAATTTCCCTGTCGGGATAATGGCGTGGTGATCGGACACTTTTTTGTCATTGATAATACGTGAAGAAAAGGGCAAATCGGCAAGATTCAATGGCTCAATTTCTTGAGGCTTGATTTTTTGTAAACTGGTCAAGGTTTTTACGACTTGACCTTTGATATCATTGGTTAAATAGCGCGAGTCTGTACGTGGATAGGTAATGAGCTTTTGCTCATAGAGCGTTTGAGCAACTTGTAGAGTGTCCGCTGCCGTCATGCCATAACGCCTATTCATATCTCGTTGTAGCTCTGTCAAATCATACAGTAAAGGTGGATGCTCATTTTCATTTTTTGTCGTTACCTTATCGATAGTAAATGGATGCCCTGTAACTGCATTGAGAACTACCTCTGCTGCATCTTTTGTCACAAAGCGATCACCTTTCAGTTTAAAGGCGATATCTCTATATTTTGTAAAGACTTCCCAAAAGGGTTCAGAGATAAAATAGCGAATATGATTGTCTCGATTGACAATCATAGCTAAAACGGGTGTCTGCACGCGCCCTACACTCCATAAGGTCTTCCCTTTGCCATATCGTACAGTAAAATTTCTTGTCGCATTTATGCCCACAATCCAGTCAGATTCACTACGGCATTTAGCTGCAGCATACAGGTTGTCATACTCTATGCTAGGCTTTACATTTTGAAATCCTGTACTTAACGCCTCTTCGGTGAGTGATGAGAGCCAGAGCCTTTTCCAGGGCTTTTTCATACAGCCAGTCATAGAGAGAATGTAGCGAAAAATCAACTCCCCTTCACGTCCTGCATCAGTTGCACAAATGAGGCTTTCTGCAGCCTTAAAAAGCTTTTTAATCACTGCAAATTGTTTACGAACGCCTGCATCCTCTACAACTTTGAGCTCAAACTCTTTGGGGATAAAGGGAAGTGAGGCTAAGGTCCATTTTTTTAAAAGCGGGTCATATTCTTCAAAATCTTTTAAAGCGATAAGATGACCAAAAGCCCAAGTCACCTGATAGCCGTTGCCTTCAAAATAGCCCTCATGGCGCATTTTCGCGCCAAGGTGAGTGGCAATATCTCGAGCAACTGAGGGTTTTTCGGCCAAAACAACGATCATGAAGCCTGCTCTTTTGTAGACTCTAAGGTTTGCGTACTCTTGCGCAAGGCAACTGCCTCGCTATAGGACTCTTTCAAAATCAGCCTGTCAACGTCTGAATCTATATCTCGTACGTAATAGGAAAACACACCCTCAGAAAAGATAATAGTAGAAAGTGCTGGAGGCTCATAAGGAATCATTCCAGGCTTACGTGAGTAAAGAGTGAGCTTAAAATGAGATAAAAGTACCTGGTCTTTATGAGGCTCAAGAGCCAAATACTGTGAAAACGCAGGCCCTTTCAGCAGCTTTTCCCAAAAATCTTCAAGCAGATTAAGCGCTTTTATTCTGCCTGTCTTAATATCGAGCGTCTGAGCTGTTGCAAACTCAATACCATACTGAATATGGCTTGATAAACGATCCTGAGAGGAAGCATAGGCAGTTACACCGTGCTTTTCTTCAAGTTCACATCCTTGCTGTAAAATTGCTTGGATTTCACTATCATTTCTCAACCTTATCCTATAGGAAGGCGCACAAGAGGTAAATAAAAACTCAAAAAATAAAAAGTATGTGATCGCCAGTAACGGCAATTTTTTTTTAAGACCAATCATAATTATCCTCTACTGTACTATAAGAATCCTATTGAAGAAATCATACGGGATTAGCTGTATTGATTAATTCTTTTTTTGCTTGGCAGCCTCTCGCTCTGCAGTATACAACCTTTTCGCTGTTTCGTACGACTCTGCATGCTCAGATATACCAGGCCATTTATAGCGAATCTCGCCATTGAGTAAGCTCACGTTACCATCCATAATAAACACCGATGAGACTGTCCCCTTTTCGATAAAAACAAATGCGAATGCTATATCCGATATTTTGACAGGGTATTTTTTTAAATAAAGGCGGATCGATTTATTGTTGTTAAATCTCTCTAAGAGATCTTCAGACGCCTTTATAATAAAAGCCCTTGCTTCACTTATAGAAGTAAATTGACGACGGGAATAAAATCCATACGAAAAATTACAAACGGTACCTGAAATTACATTCGTATTGTCCATACAATAAATGAACCCTTGCTTTCGCATATCGTCAATAAACTGAAGTTCAACGATAAGACTCCAATCACCTACCCTTCTTAGATAATTCACATCACACGCCTGATAATAAGTGGGGCCACAAGAAACACACTGAAAAGCAATAAGGATAACCAATAAAACAGGATGTATTTTTATTTTCATACTCTATTATTCCTTTCTCGGGTTAACAATAGCTAAGGAACCTAAATCAATATATTTAGCTGTACAGAAAAGAACTAAGAGAGAAAAAAGAAGACGAAGACGCATCTCAACCTCCAAAATTAAGACGAAGGTATGAGCTTATAAGCGAATAGCGCAATTTAAGCAAAAACAAATTGAAATTTTCTAGTGACAATATTGCCAATAAAAGTTAAAAAGAAAATATAACCATTATGGAGGTTTTTTATGGATGTTGTTGCTGTTGATGTTATCACACCAATTTTTTCCCCGAATCTTATGACTGTCGGCGTTATGTCTCTCGTCTCAATGGGCTTAGGCGCTCTCTGGTACTCAAAGAAAGTCTTTGGAAAATCAATGGGCGATGCTTGCAAGATGAAAGACAAAGAGAAAGAAAAAGAGTGTACATGCTCTGCAAAAACTTTGGTCGGTGAATTCGTAATCACTTTTATTCTTGCTTACGTGCTTGCACTTTTTGTGGGCATGTCACAAGTATTCACAGCAGTTGATGGTATGAAAATAGGTCTTTTAACATGGCTTGGCTTCGTTGCAACGACACAGTTTTGTGGCGTGCTTTGGTGCAAAATGCCTCTTAAAGCATTTTTTATCACTTCAGGCTTTAAGCTCATCATGATGGCAATCATGGGCGCAGTATTTGCGATTTACCAGTAACTCTACTTTTGCAAAAGGCTGCTAGGTTTTTCTAGCAGCCTTTTTTTATTTTACGCTACTCTCTTGAACACTTTTTTA
>JAQGPK010000091.1 GCA_028293095.1 Chlamydiia bacterium
TCCAAATGCCATCTGTAGCCACTTACGTGGCAAAGTACCACTTCGTGGTTTATAAATAGAAGCGTATTTCTTTAGGCAAGTGTGGGGCTGTCGAGGGATGCTCCCATAATGCTCAGGCCTGAGTCAAAATGCAACACTGACCTGTAATTCCAAATGCCATCTGTAGCCACTTACGTGGCAAAGTACCACTTCGTGGTTTATAAATAGAAGCGTATTTCTTTAGGCAAGTGTGGGGCTGTCGAGGGATGCTCCCATAATGCTCATGCCAGAGTCAACATGCAATACTGTCCCTGTAATCCCAGATGCCAGAGGCGATGTTAAAAAGGCAGCAGTGTGCGCAACCTCTTCAGCTTCGATCTGACGGCCAAGTGGTGAATTTTTTGCTGTGTATTCAATCATTTTTTCAATAAATCCAATTGCTTTTGCAGCACGGCTACCAAAGGGTCCTGCCGAAATCACATTCACCCGCACTCCATAACGCTTGGCCATCTCAAAAGCAAGTACACGTGTATCGCTCTCTAAAGCGGCCTTTGCAGAACTCATCCCGCCACCATAGCCTGGAATTACTTTTTCAGAGGCCAAATAGGTCAAAGAAAGCGCAGCGCCTCCCTTATTCATCAATGGCCCAAGATGCTGCAAAAGACTTACGTAAGAATAGGAAGAGGAGCTAATTGCAGCCAAATATCCTTTACGGGATGTCTCTAAAAGCGGCTTCTGTACCTCTGGCCCATTGGCCAACGAGTGAATAAAGATATCAATTGTGCCAAAGTCTTTACGGATACTCTCAGCAACCTCTGAAATAGTGTAGCCTCCAACATCCTTATACCGCTTGTTTTCTCGAATGTCTTCCGGTACGTCTGCTAGAGTGTCAAATGTGGCATCTAAAGGGTAGACTTTTGTGAATTGAAGCAATGAACCATCGCGTAGTTTCCTCGACTCATCAAACTTGCCATTTTCAAAGGAGGTCGTAAAGATTCGCAGCATGGGAGTCCAGGTGCCAACTAGGATTTCGCAGCCCGCATCCGCAAGTGCCTTCGCAATCGCCCAGCCAAATCCCTTATCATCACCAACGCCTGCAATAAATGCTCTCTTTCCTCGAAGATCTATAGGCAACATATGATACCCTCAACGTGTTCAGTGTAAAGAAGGAACAATAATATAGAAGAAGCTTTTATTTTTCAAAAGTTTTATTTGAATTGACTAGTTTCTTTTTCCATGTTAAAAGTTCCGCTTTATTTATTTTTAAATTTAAACGAGGACAATATGCTAGGTATAACATCTATAAATCAAGAGTACCTACTCAATGAATTTAGAGAGTTTGAGCCAATAACCCCTCAAAGTTTGTACGAAGAGTATAAAAAAATGGCTGCATTGTTTGAAAAGAATATCCCAGAGCAAAGAGAACTATCTGATGCAAAAAAAACTCTGAGTGCCATTTACTCTGCAAAAAGTATACGTTACTGGAATAGTACTAAACCAGAGCCCGTAAATTCAAATAGTTGCCTGTATGCTTGTGCCGCTGTAATTCTTAGCTGCTTTCTATCACAAAAGCTAGCCTAAGAAATTTTTGCGCCACTTCCCGTACCAGCGCACAGCTGGTCGGGCCTCTCCTCTTTGTACAGCCCGAATCATACTTCTCTCCAGAATATCTGGGGTAGAAATCGTCATAGTACTGTATTGGGGATCTTTCCACAGTCGAATCGGCTCTCCTGCAAGTGTGGTATATTCAGGCACTGAAATCGCAATTTCGTGATCTAGATCAATGCCTGCAAGGGCTGCGACTTTTGCCACAAATATCGTGCATTGACTTTCAGTCAGGCTATATTCTGAAAAATGATAGTGCTCCGGTTGAATCAAATCATACAGTTTTAAAAATTTCTCTTCCGGAAGATCAATATAGAGTGCATAGGTAGGTGCATGCTTCCCAGGACCATTTTCAAAATAGCCATCTTTTAAACTACTAAATAGATATCGTATTGGATTTGGCTCATCCATATGTAAAAAAATGCCCTCAAGATAGCGAGGTTGTACAATTCCAAGCTCCCCAGAGTGCCCCCCCTCTATCACTATCTTCTTTCCATCTTTTATCCCGCCTAAGATAATCCAGGCGTGACCAACATCCCGCTCTCGGCTCCCATTAGGGTGTTTAGCGACTGTACTTAAAAGAGTTTCGGCATTGGTATAGTCTAAATGCTTCGCGTCCACAAGTAGAGCAAGATAGTAATTCCCCTCTTTAAATGGCTTTTCTTGTGCAAGGGTTTCTCTCTTTGCACTCAGATGATGATATTGGCTATGATAACTATCTTTCACACAACAAGGATGACATCCTGTAAGAAAAAGAGCTATAATGATAAAGAAATTTTTAAACGACATTTTGTAGTTCCTCGGACTGCCCGTAAAAATAGTTGCCAGTCAAATGCTTGATAGCGATCTTTCCCCTTATTCGAAATTTGCGAGGGTCGATTTGCTTTATTAATATGCCCTAAAAACATTCCATCGCCATCGAGTAATGAAAACGTAAGGCTCATAACGAGCGCGCCAATTGTTATTTTCACTTCATCCACAAGCGAAAAGGAGGTCGCTGTAGTGTTTTGAATTTCAAAAGCAATGCCATCTCGTGCATCCACAAAAAACGAGCAGGCAATGGCCTTTTCTATATTATCAGAATAAACCTCTTCAGATAGCTCACAAATAATTTCCCCCTTCGTTTCAGACCATGAAGCATCGACTATTCTCCCTTTAGGAAGATCGAAAACAAATGTATGCGTATCTGTTACAAAGTAGAGTGGATAATACCCTGGATGCACTCCATTTCGCACTTTATTAAGAGATACCCCCCAATTGCTTGTCTTATGAACAAGAGCCTGGTTTGTTTCCATATCTTGCACTTCAGACAACGTCAGTGTTTGAGGCTGAATAAGTGCAGCCTGTAGTGCTGCTATTTGCGGCTTTGCAGCACGTTGAGAAAGGGACCCATAATAATAGCCCATATAATAATCATAGAGCGTACACGCTGGCTCATACCCCGCTTGCATCACGCGTACCGCAGGACCGATATAGCTTTTACATACAGGATGCCAGGTTGCTGCAAGAAACTGCCATATCTCTTCAGACTCTAATCCATACATCTGCATGGCAGAGAGCATCTCACCAAGTAGCTGTGGATTCATCTCTTCATATCCGATTGTGGGGAGCTGCTTGCTTGCTCCAATTTTTAATTGAACCCAAGTAGGCATTTCAAGCCTCTCATTCAGGCTGTTTAAAAATTGTGTAAGTTTTGTATACGCCTTTTCAAGCCGCTCTAAAAGAGCGTCACCTAACACCTGACTAAAATCTTTTTTAATCCAAAAAAGTGGGCAAAGTATTTTAGCGCCGAGGTAATGGTCATGACAATGAGGATAGTCATGAAGATGGACTGGGAAGTTACCATCTCCTTGAAAGTAGAGTAATCGATCAAGTACTACTTTTGCCTCTTGAATGCTTTCATGGGTCTTTGTCCGAAAGAGAGCAAGGCAAAAAAGCATGTTTTCATACAGCGGTATCGTATGCGGTGTACTATGTATTAAGCGAGTT
>JAQGPK010000092.1 GCA_028293095.1 Chlamydiia bacterium
CTGTTTTTTTAGCTTTTGCAGTTTCTTTTCTTCACTTGAATGAAGAATTTGAGAATTTTGGATCCCTGCCCTCTTCAAACGCTTTCTTGCTTCGTACAAAGCGTGCTGTCTTATATCATGAAGAAAAATCTGACCAGTACCCTGCAATTTATCAGCAAAAGCAAGCGCTTTGCCTCCTGCACCTGCACAAAAATCAAGCACCTGTTGCCCCGTTTTTATAGGCAAAAGCTGAGCGACAAGCTGAGATGCCTCATCTTGTACTTCAAAAAAACCATCTTTAAATTCAGTCAGAGAAAAGAAGTTAATTTTCTTATGAAAAATAATTCCTGTAGGCGACTCTTTACTCAAAGAAACAACATAGCCTTGTGCCTTGAAATTTTTCAAAAGAGCTTCGCGATCTATTTTATTGGTGTTGACCCGTATAGCTGTCGGCGCTGGGTCGTTACAAGCAAAACAGAGCTCAATTGCCTTTTCTTCCCCATGGGACTCTACAAATTTTTGAAAAAGATTCTCCGGAAAGCTGACCCTAGTATGAAGAGGGATTTTCTTATTTTCAAAATACTCTTCAGGATTTTTTTGTAAAGAAAGCTTATACCGTGACTCCCACGAAGGATCCCCTCCTAAGAGATAATCGTATAGCCCTTTCCAGCGAATCAATCGATAAATTGACTCCGCAATATAGCCGCGATCCTTGGATCCTAGCGACTTATGGTCACGAAAATAGCAGCTCACAAAATAATCGAGAGGTCTATCTTGAGTATCATATTCTTCAAGAAGTTGGAGTAGATGATTTTCTCGATAAGGAGAGTGCGTAAGAGGCGTAGTTTCTGTCATATAATAAACTTTTGGTAATTGCCAGATAGTATACCAAAGTTTGAATTGAAATACGTTAGTTTTTTTGTCTTCCCTGATAGAGCCTTAAAAATGGATCTAGTTAAAATTATTCATTCGATTGTAGACCTTAAAAATTATTTAGAAGCCATTTTAAAACGTGATGCCGATTTAGTGACAAAAAACGCCTTGCATCCTACTCTAAAGAAAAAAATCATCCACAAGGCAAATATGTCTTCTACCATAGGTATGGAACAATTTGATTATTGTTGTAAACGACGTGCTGCTCTAAAGGTACAAACTCCTAAGCCACTCCACTCTGGATCATGTAAACTACTGATTCTAAGATATGGTTTTAGCTCTTTTGGCGAGGCATGAATAAATTGATCTTGGCCAAGAGACATACCCACATGACTTATTTTATCCTCTGAAATCCCAAAAAAAACAAGGTCACCTACTTGTAGACTGTCCATCTCTACCGGCATAAATCCATCCCAGGTATATTGATCTTTTGAGTCGCGAGGAATCCTGACTCCCATTTCTTGATAGAGCATTTGTACAAATCCAGAGCAATCAAAACCAAAACTTGAGCGGCCTCCCCAAGTATAGGGAAGATCCAAAAAATTTTTACTAAATCCTGGGAGATCATTTCGTGAAAGCAATTGAGGCTCCAGGTCAACGTCACCTCTATGGACAAACCCTATAGTTCCATCTAAAAGTAAGACTTTAATCCAGCGTCTATCGGCGCCCTCTGGCTCTTCTAAAACCTGGAGCTTACTTGCAAAAGGTAGAGTCACTATGGCTCCATACTCCGTATCTGTAACATGATACACATGAGCATATTTACGATTGACTTTCGCTACAACGTGACTTTTAGAGGTAAACGGATTCTGTGAAAGTGTATGAATGGCGCCTTTGCGAATCCAGCCTCTATATCCATCGTGTAGCGTCTCAATCTCTACCCAATCACCTACCTCTTGAATAATTGCTATTTCTTCTGAATAAAACACTTCAGAGGCGATTTTTGACTTTTCTGAAGGCTCTTGCCGCATAAACTCTTGAGGTTTGTTTACATAAAAGAATGCAGAAGATGCTTTCGCCATCATAAAAACCCTATTTCAAGAAATACTACTAGAAAAAAACCATAGCTGTTTATCATTGTTGAGTCAAGATATACTAGGTAGACTTCTCTGGAGATTCAATGAAAGAGCTATGGTGCATTTCATGCCAACCAATTCATGCAAAAAAAATAGAGAGTGGACTCGAAGAATTAGGTATAGAGACTGCTTATAGTACCGAGGAGAATGAGAAATATGAGTTCCATATCTTTATAACAAAAAAAACGATTCAAAAGCTTCAGAAAGCGCCTCTTGCTCCTTTTATACTTGCTATCGAAAAGAATGCCTCCACTGAGATCGATTGGGAAGAGCAGGCCCTCCTGCATACGCCAGGGTATAAAAACGGGTTGATCGAAATTGAACTGCCGGAAACAGGAAAAACGATCTTTCTCAAACCAGGACCTGCTTTTGGAGATACGTCACATCCGACAACCAAGCTCATGCTCACTCTCATACCATCTTATATGAAGAATGAGATCGTTTTAGATATCGGCACAGGCTGTGCTATTTTAGCCATGAGCGCCATACAACTTGGTGCAAAACGTAGCTTCGGCACAGAAATCGACCCACAAGCCTTGCAAATTGCAAAAGAAAATGTGATTTTAAATCAACTGCAAGCGTCTGTGAGTATTGGATCAAAAAGCGAAATTGAATCTCCTCAAGGATCTCTTACCATCCTTGCTAATATGATCTCTTCTGAGATGCACTATGTATTTACAGAGTATACAGATTTTTTTGCACTGCCTGGTATTACCATTCTCTCAGGCATTTTAGTCCAAGAAAAAGCTGCGCTTCTACAAGAGTTTTATAAAAGAGGCTGGCACCTACTTGAGGAAAAGACTCTTGGTGAATGGGTAGGCTTTGTCTGTAAAAGAAGCTAATACTTCTCTCGTATTTTATAAAGAGTTTTTTAGTATATTAAAATTTTCGTTTGCCTAAAAGAGTAGATTCACGTTAGGGTTAAAGAAAAACAGGGAGATAGTAATGAGATTTCTTCAATCCTTCGTACAACTTATCGGCAGATTCTGTATTGCAGCACTTTTTATCCTGGCAGGCGTTGAAAAAATTCTCTCCTGGGATCAAACTGTTGAATTCATGCGCACACAAGGCCTTGCTGATATGACAGAAGTCATTTGTGCCGCTACAATCTTCCTTGAAGTATTTGGTGGTCTCTGCTTTGCATTTGGTCTACGACGAAAGTTTTTTGCCACTCTTCTTGCCCTCTTTTTAATCCCTACCACCTACGTGTTCCATAACTTTTGGGATCTTACAGACCCTGTACTCAGACAAGAGGAAACTGTTGAGTTCTTAAAAAATCTAGCCATCTTCGGTGGACTTCTTTGCTTCATTGCCACACCTTCTGCAAAAGAGCCGTCAGAGCTCGGCTAACCTTAAATGAAAAAAAGGAGTATATAAGAATATATGATTCAAAAAATACTCCTTATCGTTGCCTCTTTTCTGATTATAGCCTTAGGCCAAGCAGCCTCAGTCCCACCTTTTGGAATTTGTGCAAGCACCTTTGGCTTTGCCCTTTTTTTCATCGCGATCCAATCATTTTCAGCCTGGAATCGTTTTTTTATTGGAATGGCTTTCTTTGCGCTTATTCAAGTCGTACAGCTCGCCTGGCTGATCTCTCATCCATACAGTTATATCTGGGGGGTCTATCTCTCACTTGCTCTTCTACTGGGATTTCAATTTGGCTTCCTTGCAGCATTCATTACAAAAAAGCAGCTTGAATCACGTTTTGGAGCAATCCTACTCGCAGCCTCTTGGGTATTTGTTGAGTGGTATCGCCTTTATTATTTTTCTGGCTTTACCTTCAATCCAATCGGACTTGCGCTTGCCACAAATAAAGTAACGCTACAAATGGCAAGTTTTTTTGGTATTTATGGACTCTCCTTTTGGGTCTTCATGACAAACTGCCTTGTAGCTCGCGCCTATTTGACACGGAAAATCGTACTTGCAGCTGCCGTTATCATCCTTCCTCTTATCTATGGCATCCTTTCACTTCAATACCATGATAGGCAAATGGCGCAGTATGACCTCACTCATCCTAAGATCCATGCTCTCCTTGTTAGCTCAAAAATACTCCCAGAAGAGATTGAGGGTAGCGGAACACGTAGCGATCTGATTGGAGCAGCGTTCAAAGGATGGGAAAAGATAGTAGAGGCTCTTCTGGCCTATAAAGAGCAGACTTTTGATTTTATTCTTTTCCCTGAAATTGTCGTTCCCTTTGCAGCTGACGCTCCACTCTTTTCTCTTCAAAAAGTAGAAGAGCTCTTCAAAAAGCTCACGCCCCACTCTATTCCAATAGTTGCCTCTGAAATTAATCAGGAGCTTTATGTCTCATCTTCTGCAATTGCTCAAGGCTTATCGACCATCTTCAAAACTCCTTTTATCATTGGTCTTGAAGGTAGAGACAGCTTCCAAGACACTACAGGAAAATACACCTCGACCTACTTTAACTCCGCCTTCTACATTCTCCCCAATGAACAAAAGATGCTGCGATACGACAAACGAATCTTACTGCCTATGGCAGAATCGATTCCTTTTGATTGGGCAAAGCCTCTAGCTGCCCGTTATGGCCTTTTTGATTCTTTTAAAAAAGGAAATGGTCCTGTTATTTTCCAAACAAACAATCATCGAATTTCAGCCTCGATCTGTTATGAAGATACCTTTTCAGAACTCATACGCGAAGATGACCAAAATGGCGCAACGATACTTGTGAATCTTACAAACGATGGCTGGTATCCAAATTCTTCCCTTGGCATACAGCACCTTGAACATGGCCGTCTTCGCTCTGTAGAAAATGGCAGGCCTCTTTTTCGCGCTTGTAACTTTGGGATCTCTGGGGCTATGGACTGTTTTGGAAGAGATGTTCTCTTGATTCCCTTTCAAACACTCACGCAAAGTATACAGGCAACACCTGTAGAGGTCTCTGCCTATACAGTAACCACCCTCTACTCACGTTGGGGTGATGCTCCAGTTGTACTCTTTGCAATCGTACTACTGGTAGTAGCTACTGTACTACGAAAATGGTAAATCAGATCAAGCATACGCTGCTCAGTACCTTTAAGGACAACAGTTAAGCCGGGCTTAATTCCAGTTTCTGAAAGCTCAAAAGCGCGCATGGTATTACAGATACGCCCATCAAGCCTTACTCCAATACCTCGAACCCCTGCCATATTCCCAAAATCACCAAACATCTCAAGAGTGAGCTCACAAGCTGTGATAAGAAAAACTATTTTCTTTGTAGGGTTTTTCTCAATGACCTCAAAGATTTTCTCACCGATATAGTGGATTGTTGGAATGATTACAGGCTTTGCTCGCTCACTCGGAAGAGCGTTCATCGATTTACCGATAAAGCACTGACGACAAACAGGGTTTTCTGGATCATGAATGCAGTCTGGTGTAAATCGTTTTGAGGGGCATTCATGGGGCTTTTGACAATAGGAAAAACCAATTACTAAGAGACTATCAGGGTCATCTAATAAACTTTTAAATTGATCCACACTTGCTATATTGTAGAGAAAAAAGTCTTCATCTCTTGTATAGGATTTTTTCTTACAAAGAGATTTCAAATATCTCCAAGCATGAACAAAGGGCTTTTTAAGGATATACTTGGTCACCGCCCAATTGCTATCCATTTTTACCATCCATTTCAAGCTTTTCCACTTTAAATGTTTGGCAGCATCATTAGAGATACCTGGCATGGATGGCAGAGTTTTGAGCACATTTAAAGGGTTGGTCTTACGCGCTTTTTCTGCCCCTTCATCCCAGGCAGTTTCGGCCTCTTTCCAATTTGAATATTTATCCCACTCCCCGCTCATAATCCCTTCTCGTAACGGCATCTCTAGATTTTTTTTTACCACAGAGGACACAGAGGAAGACTTATTTCAGAACTATCCATAAAACTATAGTTAAAAAATTCTGTGTTCTCTGTGATCTCTGTGGTAAAAAAACCAGCTATATTTTCCAAGATTAACACAATTTGTGATATTCTATCTTCTTATGTTTACTATAGATAAAACAAAAAGCCACAGTTTCCGTACCCTTACAATAGTAACAGAAACGCCTCTTCCCCTTCTGATCGAAGAAGAAAAGGGCTATAGAGCACGAGAAAAAACACTCGTCAATGCCCCCATTCACTTTTTTCGCATCCGGCCAACAAAATCCTTTCTCCTTCTTCAAACACTTGCTGCCACTGGAAAGCTATTTTTTGACGGCAAACAGCTCGCTTGCGATTTCTTTTCCCGACTAAAGCTTAAATACCGTATCGATCAACAAGAAGATACTCGCATTACAATTACGCCGCATCTCTTTGATAGTCGAAATGAATGGAAGCTCATAGACTGCGATCTTCTTCTCTCCGGATCTCCACACATCATGATTAAAGGCCAAATTTTGCGCTGTATTGATGATGATGTTGTCTGGAGCGAGCTTCAGCCACAGCTCTTATCTATGAATGAATATGAGAAATGGAAAGAAGATAATGAGTACCAAATTGAGCTTCAACGAGCGCCTCAAAAAAGCCATATAGAACCCCATCCCCTACTCCTTCTGACTGATCGAACAGGCGCCTTTGCAAATCTGCTGATGGATTATAATGGCCTTCAAAAACCATTCTCATCGGATCCTTTAGAGACCTGTTACGAGAATGATCTCATTGAAAGTGGCTTTCAAAAAAAAGAAGTGGCCACCTCTCAGTACTACTGCTCAGTCGATAAAGCCTTTACAGCCATTGATTTTCTTTTAGATGTGGGCTGGAGAGTCTTTGACTCTCAAAAGCGAGAAATTATGCGTCTCACTGATCTTCATATCGCCGTTCAACAAGAAGATGCTTTACGCATCACAGGAAGCGCCCACTTTGGAGAGGAAGAGCTAGAGATTACTGATCTCATTCAAGCCATGAAAAGAAAAGAGAACTACATACCTTT
>JAQGPK010000131.1 GCA_028293095.1 Chlamydiia bacterium
ACTCCTCTATATTGAGTAACATGGCTAGAACTAAAAGAACTCATACACACCCTTTTTTTATTAATTAATAATATAAATATATATACTTTATTTATAATAAAATCAAATATTAATTTTAAATACTATAAAATATCAGCAAACAATATCAGCTTGAGATTTAAAATCAAATAAATTCACGTTCCTCTAAATAAATCGGCGAGGGAGTAGCTCTTTATAGAGTCAAAAAGAAAATAATTTTCTCTTCTTCAGAAAATTGCAGAAGTGGGGTATAATTTTAGCTTACAGCTTTTCTCCAAGGTGCAAGATTTTAATGAATTTGTATACAGCTCACATGCGATGGAAACCCTTTATCCTTCTTCACCTCACTATTTTACTATTAATTGGAAGCTGGTTTCTACCCTACTCAAAAGATCTCTGGAATAGCCTCGACACAAATGTATTTCATTTTCTTAATTCATGCCTTGAAGATAAACCATTCATGCAGATTTTTTGGGCACTTGCAAACGTAAAGCTTTCAGATATTTATGGCGCCATTTTTATGGCGTCCTTTTTTCTTCTCTATATTTTTGAAGCTAAAGGCCCAGAGCGCGCTCAAAGGCTATCCCAGTTTTTTTATGTTCTTATCTGGGGTGAGATTGGCATCCTCTTTACTAAAGAGGTCCTTGGACCATTGCTATCAAATCTTCATCTCATACGCGCAAGCCCTACTCTGATTTTTCATGACCCGGCTCTTCTATCAAAAGCTATCCCTTGGTTAAAAGTGAAGGACTCTGCTCGTTCCTCATTTCCAAGTGACCATGGCGAGATTCTGATTCAATGGGCCTTTTTTGTCTGGTTCTTCTGTAGATGGCGCTATGCCGTTTGGGCAACACTTTGGGCGATCTTCTTTATGCTTCCTCGACTGATTGCTGGTGCTCATTGGATCACAGACGTTTTAATCGGTAGCGTCTCTGTGGCCTGCATTATAGTCACCTGGGCATGCTTTACACCGATCTACGGCTTCAGTATGAATTTTCTTAAAAAAATTGCCTACAAACTGTGTAGAGTACATCATGAAGACATACCAAACACTTGCGAAACTCTCTGAACGAGCACACCTACTAGATGGCATTTCAGGCCTTTTGGGATGGGACCAAGAAACCTATATGCCCTCAAAGGCAGCTCCTATTCGTGCAAAGCAAAGAGAGCTTCTGGCAGAATTTGCCCATACAATCAAGACAAGTACAGAATTTGAAAAGACGCTAGCATCCCTCATAGACATAGAATCTGGCACTATCTTGATGAAAGAGAGCGATCCTGCAAAAGATGCCTCTTTAAGATCATGGAGAAGAGATTTTTTGCGTGCTAAAAAACTACCCACCTCCTTTGTACAAGAATTTACAAGACTGACATCAGAGGCAATCTTTGTTTGGGACAAGGCAAAACAAGAAAACTCATTTGCAAATTTTGAGCCACATCTTGAAAAAATCATCGATATGCTCAAACAAAAAACCGAATACATTGGCTACAAAGAGCACCCTTATGATGCTCTCCTCGATGAATATGAACCTGAATGCACTACAAAAGATGTTGAAAAGTTATTTTACCCTATCAGCCAAGAGATCCCGAAACTTTTAAGTGACTTAATTGAAAGACAAAGACGTCATCCTAAAAAGCTACCAAATATTAAGCTTTCTGCTGACGAAGAGATTGAGATCTCTAAAAAAGTCCTCAATCTGATTGGATATGACTGGTCTTGTGGAAGAATTGATCTCTCCTCCCACCCCTTTTCATCCTCGTACCATCCGTACGACTGTAGAATTACAACCAGGATTGAGTCGCATGGTTTTGTCACCCAAGTTCTGACAACGCTACATGAAGCAGGCCATAGCCTCTATGAGATGGGGTTACCTGTGGAATTTTATGGGACTCCACTTGGTGAGGCGATCTCTTTAGGTATCCATGAAAGTGAGTCTCGCTGCTGGGAAACCCGCATTGGAAGAACAGAGGCTTTCTGGAAATTTTTACTGCCGATCATTCAAGAGATGTTTCCAGGAAAGTGCGACTCCTTACAAGCTGATCAGTTCTTTAAAGAAATGAGTGAGGTAACCCCCTCCTTGATCCGTACAGATAGCGACGAGGTGACCTATCCCCTGCATGTGATCTTACGTTTTCAGATTGAAAAAGAACTCATTGAAGGCAGTTTGAAAACCAAAGAAATTCCTGAGAGGTGGAATGCACTCATGCAATCATTACTAGGAATAACTCCCCCATCCGATCGAGAAGGCTGCTTACAAGATATCCACTGGGCGATGGGCGGGTTTGGCTACTTTCCGACCTATACCCTTGGCAACATCTATGCAGCACAACTCTTTGAAGTCTTCCAGAAACGTCATCCTGACTGGCAAGAGCGCCTTCAAAGGGGCGAATTTGAATTCATTAAAGAGTGGCACCTAAGAGAGATTCATACATATGGAAGACGGTATACAAGCCATGAACTTATAAAGAAGATCACAGGGCAAGAAGTATCATCTCAGCCCTATATTAACTATCTTGGAGAGAAGTATCGCCACATTTTTCATTAAAACTTATACGGCAGGCTCCTCTAGAGCTGCTCAGTTGGCTTTTATTTTTAACGCAAAGTGCAAAATGCAAAGAGCAAGAATAGCTACGGTATTGTTTTTTATTTTTTACCACAGAGAACACAGAGATCACAGAGAGGGGTTTCTGTAATTCTTCTCTATGCATGGAGATATAGAATTGGGAAAAGATCTTGCAAATCTTCTCTTTGACTATCCTCTGTGTCTTTGTGTCTCTCTGTGTTAAAAATAATAAATAGATGACTCATGTCACGTAGGAGCTGTACGATAAAGTTTAAAAATCCTACATCCCTGGCTCCTGATCTGCTCTACCGCATTGCATTGGCTATCATAAGACTCATCTATAAACCCTTTAAATTTTTCTACCTTAGGTTAAGCCGGCGATATCTTTTAGGAGCTCTTTTTCAAGTTCACTGAATGGTATTTCGGATGTCTCAGAACCCGTAGCTTTCAACCACTCATCTTTTTCCATGGTTGCTTTCATCTTTTCTATAATCTGCTCCGCTCTTTCTTTCAGCGCTTTGGGAGTAATTGTAGAAAGCTCATCATATGCAAAAAGATGCTGCGTAAAGCTCTTTTCATCACTGATTTGAACCGAACCAAGCTGTTTTGTCAGTAGCTCAATATCATCTCTATTAAAAGCACGCCGCTCTCGCATGTAGTACTCATATCTATTTTTAAGGGTTCGCAATCTCATCAAAGCAAAGGCGCAGTGCGCCTGTTTGGCACTCTTGCCTGATTTCTGCGCTACAAGACATTGAGCTTCTGTAAGCAATCCTATAAGGCGTTGAAGATACTGCCTTCTGGATTCAGCTGTTTCCAACTGCTCTTCACGTTGTACACTATTTAGTATGCGCGCGCTCTGTATTAAATCATTTGTAAGATTTACTAAGGTATCATGTGCCAAAGTGCCAGCTGGATATGATTCTTGAATTGAAGCAATTTTTTTACAAAAAGAGAGAAGAGCCTCTCCCCATTTTTCACCATTTTCTACGATATAATCATCGATACTTTTACACTTCTCGGACTCTACACCAAGCACCATTTTAATGACTTCATTTACATCTTCCATCTCTATAGGCTGACTATAAAGAGCAGGCACTGTCTGAGCTGCTTCTTCATTATTTTTCACACGAGAGATATAGTCACGAAGCTCAACTGTTTGTGTAAACTTAGAAACTTTTGGATACTCTACAGTTGCATAGCTTGCAACGCTTTGCTTAAAAATAGTATAAATTGGATTTTGAGTATCTTTCGATGCTTTATTCTCTTTCTTTTCCGTAGAGTGTGTATCTACTTCCTGGCCTCTTACCCGTTGCCCAAATTCAGAATTCACTTGCATATCCAAAATCTCCGCTTTGTTCACCTACATGAACACATATTAATATAATTTGACACTATTTTATAATAAATAGTCGATTGATATAGATATTCTATACATCATCTATAATAAAACAAAAGAAAAATAGAATTAAAAAAAGCAACCCATCAAATACCCACTCAGCTACAAATTGCTTTGCTGCTGGCTATATTTTCAAGGCGCTACTAAGAATTTTGCTGTCAAAAAGTGGAGAGATAAAAATTGCAAGCTCCTTCTGAAACTCTTTAATTCCCAACTCTTCGATTGTAGACTCTACTGTTCTCAGAAGATTATGTAGCCTCATAAAGCGATCAGAAAAGAGGTTACGTCCTCGAACAAGAAGAGGAGTCGCAAAAAGAAGAACTCTTACAAATTCTTCCTCTTCACGAGAGAGCGCTCGTCCATTGATCAACTTGACCACTAAAAAGAGCGCAGAGAGAGAAGGTATACTCAGATCGACAGCATCTTTACAAGTAAAGCTTACAGAGTCAGGCTGTATCACCTCAATAATTTTAAGCTGGATAAAGATGTAAAAAAGTTCTACAAAATCCATACGCTGCGTTTTAGTTAACACGTTATGTGATGCAAAGAATATTTCATGAATAGCTTTTGCTAACGCTTCTAGAAACTGTGGAAAAAGCGCTTTTTTCACCTTCTCAGGATAAAAATAACCTGAAGTCTCAGATATACTATGTTCAAGGAGCTGCTCTATAAAAAGCTCTGTTTGGTTCAGATCTTGGTAAGGGCCAGTTTGCTGATAAAAATCCGAATCTTTTGTCATCGTAACAACCAAGAGGCTCTTTTCAAACTCTTTTTGGTTTTGGAGAGATTCAAGAGCACGCGTGCGTGCAAATTCCCGCCAAGACGTCCTATCTTGAAGATTAAAGATCAAGTGTAGAGGTATAGGTGCAGCTTTTCCAACCCCTTCAAAGCCCTGACGCAAAAAGCCTTTAAATTCTTCTGTCACAGATGCTTTCTCAATTGATTCTTGATAGGTAGGCGATGGCAGTCTGGATACTTTTGTTTCATGCCCTTGATAGTCAATTGTAAAGAGAGTTGAGGGTAAATTTTCTAAAAGAAGCGGATCGTATCCTCTAATATCTGCATCTTCAAGGGAGTTCATTACTTTCAAAAGCGGCATTGAACTCAAAGGCCTGCACACCTTAAGAAGAGCTTCATAATCCATGAAGAGATCAGAATAGATCGAGGGTTCAATGTGATGGTTTTCAAATTCATCCTCATCCTCTTTTCCTTGCAGAATAAGATGATCAATAAAATACACCACCTCACTTGGAGTATGCTTTCCTAAATAGAGCTCCTCCAGAAAATTTTGCACCAGGTGATACACGACATAATCTATAGAGGAGTAGGCTTTTGTAGGATGGTCGATATATTCTTGGTATCCATGGGAAGAGGTCAGCTCTCGGAGAAATTTCAAAAAATCAAGCAAATAGGCAGCAGAGCCTTTTGTGTGAGATATTGAGGATGCAGGCTCTTGAGCGGCTAGCATCAAAGCAACGAGCGAGCGGTAGAGGAGCATGACGTACTCATTATCAATATAGTGACCGGCAATCGCTGAAAATTCATTCAACTTCCCTAAAGACGTCTTCACAATATTTTGAGCGCAATGTCTCGATTGTGTATCCTGCCACTGGCAGAGAGCAGTAGAGACATGATCACTTCTTCTTGCTTCAAAATGTTCTTCGAAATTGGAAACAAGCTTCATATTACGCAGTAAGCGTGGATCAAAAAAGCGCGTGCCATTTTCCTTATGAATGTAAAAAAGCTCATAATCGCTATCATTTCGTACAGTCTCTAAGTCAATAAAAAGATGGTCAGAATGAGAAGAACTGGCTTTATCGCCCCCTCTCTTCGAAGTGCCGACCGCCGTTTTTACAGGCAACACTCCCTGAATCAACTGATTAAATGATTCATGCTTTGCCATGGGGGCTATTTTACGCTGATAAAAGGCAGCAAGCTCTTGAAATTCAGCAAGTTCTGTTATACTTGGCGCATCGCTTTGTAGCATTGTTGAGAAGCGATCAAGTTTTTTAGCCGCCTCTCCTACAAGCTCCATAATAGTTACAAGTCCCTCAACTGCTTCATGCTGCGTTTGATGACTGATTTCTTTTTTATAAAATGCTTTCAGGTAGTTTAGCACTACACGAAATGTCTCTTTGACAACGCGCATGATTTTGTCAGCATTCTTGCGATGGAGCCAATGCACAGTGCGATAGGCTAATGGACTTTTCTGTATCGTAATCTCTTCTTTTTCAACGATGGCAATAGGACTATCGATCTCAAGTTCTGCGATACTAGACAGAGTTTCTATCGCTTGAACAATTGAAGAATGGTGTACTTTGGGGCTTTTATGGTGTCTCATATCCCATCCTCTGCGTTGTAGTTTAACTCATTTTCATTTTATAACTTAATTATTACACTATGATAATTTATTTAACAAACTAAATAACAAGTTTTAATTTTAATAACTTATTAAATTTCAATATATTATTAATAAAAAACCGCCCATCTCTTTGGTAATTACATAACTTATTGATTGTAAATAGATTATGAAACTGCAAACAGCGCTGCATACTCATCGCTCTTTTAGTTACAGAGAGATTTAAGGTTTTATTCAACTATCCTTACAAAGAGATTGACTGAAGATATCTGTTTCTTTAGAATAATTGCACTTTGGAAGAGTGGCAGAGTGGCCGATTGCGTCTGTCTTGAAAACAGAAGTCCTGCAAGGGACCGTGGGTTCGAATCCTACCTCTTCCGATTTTCTTAACTATACCCCGATTTATTCCCCTGGAAGAGTGGCAGAGTGGCCGAATGCGTCTGTCTCGAAAACAGAAGTCCCTTCACGGGGACCGTAGGTTCAAATCCTACCTCTTCCGATCCTAAAAACATCTATTCATTAAAAAACTCATCAACGCTCTCCTCTTACGCCCTAGGATAAATCGAAATAAATTTCATACACCTAGTTTATTATCAGGAGAATTGTAAAAAATTTTTAATATCAAATATCTTTTTAAAAACGCCATTTTTGAACAAAAAGCATATCTATACAAATAAGATATTGAATTTCAGGCTGTTAAAATGTGATAATCCGGCCATAATAATTTATAGTTTTTTTTATTGCCTTTTGATCGCTCTTTCCTTAAGGTAGCTGGCTAGCTCATCCGGCTCAGTAACTCTAAAAGATAGCTCAAAAGACATCGTCAACTTGTTTTTTTTCTACTTTAAGAGGAGAGGAATAATAGCTATAGGAAACCGGTGCTTATAAAAAATAACCAAAATAATGCTAACTATGAAAACTGCTATTGCATACCAAGACTCCGAGTTCACACCAACAATTGCCTTCACAATTATACCTCCCTCTGATCGCCTTCGCACCTCCTACAGGGTTCAAAGACACGCAGAAGAGATGGCCGAAATTGTTCAACACTTGCTGGATATAAAAAACCTAACTTATAGTAACAGCCCTACTTTTTTAAAAGATTTTGAACACAATCTCCCCTTGGTACACACTGAATTTCCTGAAGATACCCCAGGAGAAATATCGATCTATCTTATCTGCCGCCATCTCAAAAGACATAACCTTTCTCAGTTCTTCTCAGAAATGATTCAACGTTGGGTCATTCCATGGGGACAGGCAGAAATCGTCAGTGCAAAACAGGTAACATTTCATTTCAATGATTTCCCTAAGAAGACCTTTTTTGTGTCTGAAATTTTATGCCATGTTGAAGACCGGGCGGCACTTCTTTCTATTCGAGAAAAGATGCCATCAATTGCGCAAGAAATCGCCTTAGGGGCAATCTCTGCACATCATGCACGCCATATACTTGCTACGAAAGGACTCACACTAGAGCAAAAGACAACCCAAATTCACAAAACCATTATTGAACTCTCTAACCGCAAATTGCGTCCAATTAGCCCTGACGTCTTTCTTGAAATGCAATACTTTCTCTTAGCCTGCGATGATGAATTCAAACGAATCCGCGAAGTAAGGCACATGTGCCGTATCATCTGCTACCATAATTGGTACCGCAGGCAACTTCGTCAAGGCATGCGTCATGGAGAGAATAAAGAGCGCCAAATGCGCTTTAAGCTCCTAAAAACGCCTCTACGATTTGCTTTTGGCGAGAAAAAAGTTCTCGGAATCGTTATTGCTGTAAACTTCTTAAGTGAATACGAACAGTTTGAAGCAAAACACATCTTAAAAGCATGCCAAAGGCTACTTTCGCATATACGTATTGTCCCACATTCTTTTTTATGCTACGCCAATCCCTCAGACACAATTCATTCGTTTTACATTGAGATTGAAAGAAAGGATGGGAAGGATTTTACCTTTGATGAAGTTCAACTCCTTAAAAATGGGTTAGAAATAGAGCTCTCTTTAAGTATTGAGCAGCTCTCTCATAAGCTCTTCATGCCACATAACG
>JAQGPK010000177.1 GCA_028293095.1 Chlamydiia bacterium
CTCAAGTCAAGGCTATCCAAGAGCGCCATAAAAAGGATCCTCAAAAAGCGCAGCAAGAAATTGTCGCTCTCTACCGCGAATATGGGGTCAATCCGCTGTCAGGATGCTTGCCACTTCTGATTCAAATGCCCTTTTTAATTGGTATGTTTGACCTCTTAAAATCTGCTTTTGAACTACGAGGAGCCTCTTTTATTCCTGGATGGATTAACGATCTTTCTGCACCAGATGTGCTCTTCACTTGGAGCTATCCATTGCCACTCTTTGGAACCGAGTTTCACCTCTTGCCATTCCTCCTTGGCGGTATCATGTTTGTCCAGCAGAATATGATGTCGAGCATGCCAACGGATAAAGCGCAGTGGACAGACCAGCAAAGACAGCAGCGAGCGATGGGGAATATGATGACACTTGTTATGGCTGTCATGTTTTACCAATTTCCATCAGGCTTAAATATCTACTGGATTTCCTCCATGGCACTCAGCATGGTCCAGCAATGGTGGACAAACCGATCGATGGATAAAAAGGGACTCACTCCGAGTGTGATCGTAGAGATTCCTAAAAAGAAAACCATCGCTTAATTATGCATAAACTTTTATAAATAATAGTATGCATACATGGGAAAATTTTCTTAAAGAGCAAGAAAGCGAGTTTGGCAAGGAGACAGTCGATAGATGGCTACGCTCCTTGCAAGTACTGCGCTTCGATGCCTGCAACCTTTATTTGGAAGCCAAAGATTCTTTCCAAACCCTCTGGTTTGAAGAGCACATTCGTCCAAAATTAAAAAATTTCGTTAATAACAATCACTCCCCAATAAAAGTGCATCTTGCTCTAAAAGGCGCCCAAAGCACTAAGAAAGGACAGGAAGGGGTTGAAAAGCGTGCAGAAAAAGCGGATGGAAAGCAAAGAAAGGCAGTAGCAACGCCTTCCTTTACGATCAATTTTGAGGAGCTTGACCCCACTCATGTGATCGATGAGTTCATTCCAACATCTGATAATCTCATCGTCATTAAGCTGTTAGAAGAGCTTCATACCCAATTTTCAGAAATTCAATACCAGCAGCTGAGCAATAAGGTTCCTTTTTCAATCCCAAAAAATTCTATTAATCCTATTTACCTGTATGGGCCTGCAGGCAGCGGAAAAACGCATCTTCTTCAAGCAACTGCTCAAAAATTTAAAAATTTAGGCTTACAAGTCATCTACGCACGCTGCGATCTCTTTACAGACCATGTTGTACGCGCTATTCGAGCAGCTGAAATGCCAAAATTTAGAGAAATCTATCGGCGGGCAGATGTACTCATCATCGACGATGTCCATGAGCTTGCAAAAAAGACAGCAACACAAGAAGAGTTCTTTCATACATTCAACACACTGCATACAGCTGGCAAGCAAATCATTCTTTCAGCAAATGTAGCTCCCCAACACCTCCAGCATATTGAACCAAGACTTGTGAGCCGCTTTGAATGGGGCATCTCGCTTCAGCTGACAACACTCGAGAAAAAAGAGATTGTGGAACTTATTGAAAAGAGAGCTGCTCTTTTAAACCTCTCTTTGCATGAACGAACGATTGAATTCTTAGCAGAAACCTTTGCATCCAATACAAAAGCAATTATGCGTGCCGAGCAAGCGCTGATGCTACGTACGCACCTTCGTGAAAAGCAACATAAGCTAGAGCCTAAAGCGCCTATTACACTTGCGCAAGCAAAAACGCTCCTTGCTGATATTATCGAAGAGGAAGAGAGCCATAAACTCACATCCGATAAGATTATCCATACCGTGGCTGAATTTTATGGCATCCGTGCAGAAGATGTGACTGGAAAGTCACAAAATCGTGAATGTATGCTACCAAGACAGCTTTCCATGCATCTTTGCCGTCATCTCTTAAAACTCCCCTACATGAAAATCGGAGATCTTTTTGCTCGTGACCATTCTACCGTCATGTCTGCAATCCGCGGTGTTGAGAAACAGCTGAATAGTGATGGCAATGACATTAGAAGCACCATCAACGCATTAGAGCAAAGGCTTGCACAATCTAAGCGATAAAGGGGCTCTGTTTAAAGGGTTGGCCAAATTGCTTTAGCATTCAACTCTTGTGCGCTGGCCTTAATTTGATCTTGTGGAAGCAGGCAAAGATTTTGGACATCCTTGCTATAACGATTGTGATGCATTTCCTTCACACAATCCCGCTCCACAGCTTCCTGTACATTTTTAGCAAACAGAGGATTATCATGAAGAGTCTTAAAATACACATTTAGCACAACTTCATTAGCTCCACGGAAAGTATCCAAATAAGTCATGTAATATTTTTTTTTATCTTCCCGATATTTCTGAATTTTTTCCGAAAGAATACTTCGCTGAGATACTATTTCGGATTGAGTTGCAGGATGCGCATAGCTCTCACAAAGTCTCCCAAATTCTTTTGGATAGTGGCTCTGACTAATAGAATTTAGACATGCAGTCATCGTTTTGCCGATCATATCCCTTGTAGCCGACAAAAGAGGTGGAAGGGCATATTCTATTTTTGCAACCGAGCTAAAAGATTGCCATTGCCGCCATTGCCGCCATTCACAGTCCTTTTGTACTGTACTAATGGCATAAAACAATTTTTTACATTCACGAGTGACGGCGTCATGTAAAGGCTGAGCAAGGTCTGCTGCCGCTTGTTTTGCTTTTTCATTATCATCAAGCAGCACTGCAACAAAAAATGCAAGCGATAGAACTGTAAACACAAGGACCTTTGAATGCGGAGCCAACCTCTCTTGAAGCTGCATCATGCGATCACTGGAAGCATAATACAACTCTAAAAGCCTACCCTCCTGCATCTCCGCGGTTTCAAGATGAGGAATTTGCCCTTTTAAAAAGGCAAATGCTTCTTGAATTTTGTAAACATGGCTCATTGTTAATTGCGTGAGAGCTGTATTTGCAGCAAGTGCTCGTATTCCATTAATTGTCATAAGCGGACATTTGGCACTGACAAGGGATTGTAGTGCTGGCATTAGCGTGCTTATATGAATGAGCGCCTGATCTGTGAGCTTGCTGCATCCACTGATATCGAGTTGTGTAAGATTTGCAAATCCACGAGCAACTACTGGAATAACGCCATTTAAAATCTCTTGCGAGCCTATCACCGCAAGACTTGTAATCTGTGGAAAGGCATTCGCAATATCATTCACAAAGTTGGTATCGATCCTTGAACCGCTGGCTTTAATGGTATGAACTTGCCTAAAGGTTTGTGCAACTCTTTGCGTTTCTGCACGCAATGGGAATTGATCTCGCGATCTGGAACCAAAAGAGAGATTAAGGGAAGAAATGGTATGTTGAATCTTTTGAAGGTCAAAATACAGTGGCAATGGCATATCCTTTTGGAAATAGTATACCAAAACCTTACCTACAAGATCGCCACGTCCTTGTAAAACAGCTCCGCGACATTTACTGAACTTTTTAGAAACGAGAAGGAAACGCTTATCAGAAAAACAAGCTATGCGTCCTAAGATAGCAGGATGAAGTACAGCTAACTGATTTCCCTTTACTATCGTATAGCCATTCCACCAATGAGCCACTTTCTGGCCAGCAGCTGTCATTAATGAAGGAACTGCTCGCATATGCTCTTCTGCTTTACCAATTGCCTGCTCAATAAATGTATTCATAAAATTAATCCTTTATTTTATTAAATAAATTGTACAGAAACAATACATTAAATTAATACAGTAATTTAAATTATAATTAAAAATTTAAACAAAGAAAATTGCTTTTTATAAATAAGTCACTGCTATATCTTCTGATTGAAACGCTCTACAACGGAAATTTCTTATGCGCTTTATTCTGCATGTAGCCCTTATTTTCGCATCCCTTTCCTCGTCGCTTCTAGCAGAGCCATTTGCTATCTACTTAACGTGGCAAAGAGATCCTACAACAACAATGACAATTCAATGGATTAATAAAGAAAATTCGAAGCACTCGCATATTGAATATAAAGAAGAGAGCGCAACCGAGTGGAAACATTGCCACTGTAAAACTAAAGAACTGCCTCACGATACGGGCTATAATATTCATGTGACTGAGCTGA
Organism: Chlamydiia bacterium; assembly: GCA_028293095.1. GTDB lineage: Bacteria > Chlamydiota > Chlamydiia > Chlamydiales > FEN-1388 > JAHFTM01. The sequence continues at coordinate 4,061 of JAQGPK010000177.1, forward strand.
AAAACCTGCAGCCAAAGACAACCTACTACTTTCGTATCCGGGACGAAGAAAAGATCTACCACTTTAGAACTATGCCAAAAGAACTGGCAAAGCCGGTGAGCTTTGTTGTTGGAGGAGATACGAATCATGAAGGGGTTATTCTCTTTAAAGACACCAATCGAGTAGCAGCGGCAACGGAGCCCTATTTTGCGATTTTAGGTGGCGATCTTGCCTATGCTTGCAGTAAAAAAAACGGAGAAAAAAGTGAGGAGTGGCTAGAGTGGATTCAAGCCTACTCAGAATCTATGATTACCCCAAAGGGATATCTCATCCCCCTTCTTGTCACAATTGGTAATCATGATGTGGTTGGATCATTCGGAAAAAGCCCAAAAAATGCCCAATTTTTCTATAGCCTCTTTGCAATGCCAGGACTACCTGGCTATAACTCACTACGCTTTAGTAATTACTTGAGCCTTTACCTACTTGATACGAGCCATACTAACCCTATTAAAGGCGAACAAACAGATTGGTTAAAGCAGGAGCTCAAAAAAGACTCCCACATGAAAACTCGCTTTGCTGTGTATCACGTGCCCGCCTACCCCTCAAGACGCAAGCTTACCTCTAAGCCAACCGCCACTATCCATAAACACTGGGTCCCTCTGTTTGAAGACTACTGCCTTCATGCGGCCTTTGAAAATCATGACCACAATTATAAGCGCACCTATCCACTACGTAAAGGCAAGATTCATC
>JAQGPK010000223.1 GCA_028293095.1 Chlamydiia bacterium
TCCGCAGCCATTAGATGAGCTTCTTTAAAAAAGAGAAGTCTTGAGGGGGTGTCCTGGGAGTTGTATTCATGAAATGTTGTAAGGCTCTCCTCGTATAGTCTCTCGTTTTTTTGTGCAGTTGCTAAAAGAAAGAGACTCTGTAACAGAATTTTTCTTGATTTTGGTGTTGCTACTTTTACATTTTGTTCCTTAAGAACACCGATTGCAGCTACAGTGTCATTGAGCAAAAAATGGCAGAGACCTAATCGATAGCGTATAAGAGCATGAAATTCATGCTTGATTTGCCGAGAGGAAACTTTAGGATAAAAGCCCTCTACTGTTGCCATTTTAAGTAAGGTGAAATAGGTAATGGCCTCTTGGTATTTTTTCATCTGGAAGGCTTGTTCGCCTTGTGCTAGTACTCTCTCATAGTGCTTTTCCAATTTTTCATAGAGCGCATCGATATCTACTCTCTCTTCTTGCGAAAGTGCTTTCACATTTATGCGCATCAGCTTTTTAAAGATGACTTCTGCTTCTTTTAACCGTTCTTGCTGTAGCAAAGAAATTGCCAAAACAGTATTTAGACGCACGAGAAATGGTTGCAGGCGTGGATTTTCGATAAGCGATCGGAGAAGTTTTTCCTCTTTCTGGTACTCTTTTTGGATTTGGTAGCCATGAGCAAGCAAAAGAAAAATCGGGACTTGGGCATCTAAAGGGAGTCGTCTAAATGAAATATCTTGTATTCCAGATTCTAGAAGAAGAATTCCTTTTTGGATACTTTCATTGGTTGCTTTTTCGAAGTCCTTTTCAGCAGTATAGGCCATCGATTTTGCCTTTGAGGATAACCTGAGAGAGCTGTCTTGTAGAACATCTCCAAAGAGTGGTTGCTGTACAAAGAACAAAAGAAAAAAGAGTAAGTGGCGCATAGTATTCCTTAATTATAGCTACTATGATAGTGGCTCAAGCTAGAAATGTAAAGCCTTCATAGAGTAGGAGTTCACTTCAAAATTGGGCTGAACTTGCTCTGGGCGGAGCCAAAATGGAAAAAAAGAGTGCATTAAAGAAAAAAGTGTTGCATAATAACATCTGTCTTAAGTAAGTATGAAAGACGTCCACAACCCGTCCAATGGAGGATAAAATTATGGGACTCAATGAAACAACAAAACATATGCGTGACATGCTCTCTGCAATCTCAGTAGATCTTGAGAAAGCAGCAGCAGGTAACAAAGCAGCAGCACAGCGCGTACGCACTGGCACAATCAAGCTTGAGAAGACAGCGAAGAACTATCGCAGAGAGTCAATCAATGCAGAGAAATCTGGTAATTTCCCAAAGAGAGCATCTCAGAAGAAATCAAATCAGAAGACTGCTGCAAAAGCAAAGTCTACAAAACAGCAGCCAAAAGCGAAAGCTCGTCCAGCTCCAGCTCCAAAAGCAAAAGCAAAAACGACTTTCAATCCAAAAATGATGAAGCGCCCAGCGAACAAATCATTCAAGAAAGCGTAAAGCTCCTTGGAAAGGGAGAGGGAGAAGGCGTCAGCCTTTTTCCCTCCTTCCTTTGTCTTTCTTATACCAATCATCAAAAATAGCTGATATCATCCCTACCTTTATAGTTCAGGTGTTATCATGATTCCCGTTATCTCAGCGACCCCACGTTGTATTCATTTTGGTAGTTGTGGAGGCTGCACATCACAAAACATTGCGTATGAAAGTCAGCTTGCTTTAAAGGAACAGAATGTTAGAGACATCTTTGGAGAGCAGGGGGACTTTTACCCAATCATGCCCTCAAATTCCGTCTGGAATTATCGTAATAAGATGGAGTATAGCTTTTCGGAAACGAGTAAAGGGGAAAAGTTTTTAGGCCTAATCATAGCAAAAACACGTGGTCATGTGTTTAACCTTGAAGAGTGCCATCTGGTTGATCCTTGGCTGGTTGATGTATTAACAGCTGTTCGCGCATGGTGGCTGAGTACAACATTAAAAGCCTATTGGCATGGCAAAAATGCAGGATCATTGCGTACGCTTACAGTGCGCCATGGAATGACTACAGGCGATCGTATGGTGATTCTAACTGTCTCTGGTAATCCTGAATATGCCATAAAGCAGCATGACCTAGATACTTTTGTAGCCGCTGTAAAAGAGGCGGCCGTTTGTGAGCATTTGAGTATTGTTCTTCGTATTCAGCAGATTGCAAAGGGAGTGCCGACGCAATTTTATGAAATGATTCTTTTTGGCCCTGATTATATTCGTGAAAAAATTGCAGGTCTTGAGTTTCATGTGAGTCCAAAAGCCTTTTTTCAGCCCAATACATTTACTGCAGAAAAATTATATGAAAGAGCGCTGCAGCTTGCTGGAATTACGGAAAAGTCTATCGTCTATGATCTCTATTGTGGAATAGGCATTTTTGGAATGTGCGCCGCTAAAAAAGCAAAAGAGGTGATTGGTATTGAGCTCTCTCCTGATAGCGCCTATGATGCAAAGACGAATAGCCAGCGATTAGGCATTAAAAATTTTACCATTTATGAAGGCGATGTTGCCAAAGTGCTCGCTGAGAAAAAGGAACTGTTGCCGCATCCCGATGTTGTGATTGTCGACCCTCCGAGACCAGGTCTTGATGGAAAAGCGCTTGCCCTTGTAGCCTCTCTTCAAGCAAGGACGATTGTGTATGTCTCTTGTAATCCACTCACGCAAGTAGACAACTGCAAAGCGCTTGCAGAGCATGGTTATAAAATCTGTTATATTCAGCCTGTTGATCAGTTTCCCCATACACCGCATATTGAAAACATTGTTATTCTTACTTTATAACCGGTAGCGTATTAATTATATGGTTGTTATACTAGATATCTTTTTACACTTTAGCAAAGGATTTATTTATGCAAATTACCCACTTTTTTCTCGCAGCCGATGTCGCGCCTCAAATGATACCGCCTTCTGATAATGGTCTCATGCAAACATTTTCGATGATTGCTGTAGCTCTTGTGCTCTTTTATTTTCTTCTCTGGCGTCCAGAACAAAAAAGACGTAAAACTGAAGAGGTTAAGCGCGCTACGATGAAAAAGGGAGATCGAGTTTCTACGATCAGCGGTATTTTGGGAGTTATCTCTAAAGTTAATCAAGATACCGTCGTTCTTCGGATGATTGATGGCGCAAAAATTGAGTTTATGAAAGCGGCGATTTCTGACGTTCAGCCTCTGAGCGAAGAGGAATCGAAAAAACTTTCGCAAGACGATTAAACATATCTTTCTTTTCTTGGGTGTCGCTATCTCGACGCCCAAGCTAATTTTTTATTTTGATACTTCTAATTTTTTTGCAGTTTTTACAAACTGAATGTAGTGGTCGACAACGTCACCCGTTGGAGTGAGCGACCAGAATTCTCGCTTTGTTTCAGAGAGTTCGATCTTCAGAAATTGGCGTACAGACTCTGTTTTTGCAAGATAAAATGATCCATGAGCCTTTTTAGGAACGCGTGGTTTTACTCCCCAAGAGCCATCTCCAATATAGACAACGCCATCTGGATTTGCTGATCCATCTTTCATAGGATAGGTACGTTTATAGGCATGATCATTATTTTCTAAAGCGATATTCAGCCCATACTTTTCAAAAAGTGGGACCCAATGACGCCGTACAGAGCAGCTCACTCGCATGCGATAAGAGCGCACGGAGGGATAGGCTGGAACATGGTAGATCGCAAAGCGATGAAGAGTGGTAGCTTCTTTTGCAAGTTCTTGCTTGAGCCAGTCAGTTTGTGCTCCTTTAATAGGATTAGAGTGGTTGGAGTCCAGAAGATAGAGAGAGAGGTAGGATCCAAAGCGCATCACATTATAGCCTTTTGCGGTGGGTCTTGCCAAGAGGCTGTAGAAAAAAAGG
>JAQGPK010000149.1 GCA_028293095.1 Chlamydiia bacterium
TTCAAAAAAGAGCACAGCTTTTTTTCTAAAGCTTGATGCAATGACAAACCATGATGGTTTCACTCAAAAAAATATCAAACATATTAAATCAGATTTTTTCAAAGCATTAAAAAACACTAAAGCCCAAAAGAGTAGTCAAAAAGTACAAAAATATAGCCCAGCAAAACCTCTTGCTTCTATACCGGCAGCATCTTCAAGCTCATCAAGTTCTTCAAGTGGTGTATCTTCTGGAATATTTACAGCTTGTGACTACGACTACTCAGGTTTTTCTACTGAAGATCAAAAAACTTTAACTACCATTGAAAATGGATGTGTCTATCCAAAACTTGTGTTACAAATTGCACAAACAACTTCAAGAAATGCTTATGATGTTACCAAAAGAGTCAATGCAGTTTGCCAGACACTTAAAAAAGAGCAAATCACTCTTACGGTAAATGACATTACGTTTCCTTCAAAATAGCTGGTCATTTAAAGATTTAAAAGGCTCTTCAGGAGCATTTTTTATCCCCTTATCTGACAGTACTCCAGGTGCTGAAGCCTGTATAGGCTCTGATTCTTTTATAAGTGTCCACGCTCGATTTAACGCTTGATCTATGGACACTTGTGGGTTTTGATCATCAAATAGATAAAGATTGTCCCGCCCGATATATTGAACGAGCTTCGCTTTCTCTAGTACCTCCCAGACAGACAAGGGAACACTTGCGACAACCAAATAACGGCCACTTTTACGAAGATAGTCGTAGAGCTGTTTTAGCGCCGTTGCAGCTGTGGCGTCAAAATCGCGTACATGCTTTAACCGCACAACAAACACTTTAGTTTCATCGTCATCTTCAGCAATTGCCTTCAAAGCGGACTGAAAGAGATCGACAGCACCAAAAAAAAGCTCTCCTTCAATATTAATGATTCGAATTTTCCGCTTCAGATGCTTTTCTGACTCGAGTAGAGGCCGTAGCTCCTCTGTCTCCACATTATAGCCATATTCAACAACCTGAGGGATAGCAGCTTTTCGAAGATATAGCACAATTGACATCACCACGCCAATATAGAAGGCAATATGTAAACTGAAAAAAACACAGGAAAGGAAGGTAATGATTAAGACCGCAGCATCGGAATGAGTAGAGCGCAAACAGAGTTTTACCTGCTTTCGATCCACCACCCCCATAGCTGTTCCGACAATCAATGCAGCTAGTGCTGACAGCGGGACATACTGGATGTAGGTGCCAAAAAAGGCCACAAATACAGAGACACAAATTGCACTAAATACCGCCGCAAAGCGCGTTTTAGCACCACTATCATAGTTTACAATCGTACGTGAAATACTTCCAGAGCAGGGAAGCGCGCCAAAAAAGGAAAGAAAAAAATTGGATGCCCCAAGTCCAAAAAGCTCCTGATTAATACGTAAACGCTGTCCAGAGTTGGCAGCAACCGACTTTGCAATAGAGGTCGTCTCTAGCATACTGATCAAAGCAATTGCAAATGCAATCGGTAACAGCGCATTAAAAAGGCGTAGCTCGAAAAGGGGCAGTTGTAAGCTCGGAACGACCGCTTCAATACGACCTGCATCACCTATGACTCCTAGCACTCTACCTGCCTGATCCGGAATATCTTCTACATGAAATGCATAGACAAGTGGAGTTACAATAACCAGCATGGTTAAAGATGCAGGCACTCTAAATTTCATCTTTTTCAATGTGAGAAGCACAGAAAGACTCAATACTCCCACAAGCGCTGTCGGTGGATGAATATCTTGAATATGCAGGGCAAGATAGCGAAGCTTTTCAAATAGAGTGGTCTCATCTCCTTGAGACTCAATGCCCAAAAAAGTGTAGAGCTGACCAGAGGTAAGAGCAAATGATGCGCCCAAAATATATCCAATCACAACAGGAAAGCTTACAAATTGAATCACTCGTCCGAGCTTAAATACACCAGATAGTATTTGAAAAAGACCGATAAGAAGCATCAGCGCTGCTATAATTTGCAACGCAATCTCACTACGAGCAGATTCCTGAAGGTGACTATAATATTTATATAAAATACCTACCGTTGCCGTCTGTACAAGTAGCACTGTGGTATTATTTGGTCCGGTAACCAATTGTCTGGAAGAGCCGAGTAGTGCTGAAATAGCGGTACCGAAAATCGTTGTCATCAGCCCACAATAGGGAGGTAGGCCTACAACAATAGAATAGGCCAGCGCCTGAGGAATTGAGAGTAGCGAAACCGCAAATCCAGCCCAAAAATCGCACCATAACACCTTCCAGCTATAAGAGCGGAGATCTTTTTGTATTGGCCCTAACGAAATATCATCATGGGTATGTAGAGTCATAAAACAATCACATGTATTTTTATAAACTATTCGAGTATACTTTATCCAAAAAAAGTTATACTCATGTCACGCATAAAAAAAATAGCTATAGTTGGACGGCCCAACGTCGGTAAATCTGCTCTATTCAACGCAATCTGCAAAAAGCGAATCTCCATCGTTGATGAACAAGAAGGTATCACCCGTGACCGCTTATACCAGCGAACCGAATTCTTCAGCTATCCATTTGAAATTATCGACACTGGCGGCATTGAAGTACACTCGAAAGCAGACTTTAGCCAAGAAATCAAGCGACAAGCCGAAATTGCTATCGAAGAGGCAGACTCTATCATCATGGTTGTCGACGCAAGAGTCGGCCCTCAAGATCTCGATAAAGAGGTTGCTACCATCCTTCATCGCAAAGATAAACCTGTATGTCTTGCTGTAAATAAAATTGATAACCGATCTGAAATGTCGCTCATCCATCAATTCGCAGGTCTTGGTATTCCTCACATGGTGGCGGTTTCAGCAGCTCAAGGTTTTCAAATTGCAGAACTTCTTGATATAGCGCTCTCCTCTTTTGATAAGAGCATCATACCCGAAGACGCTACAACAGGCACGAAAATTGCCATTCTCGGCCGTCCAAATGTCGGCAAGTCACTCCTTCTCAATACCCTCCTCGGCGAAGACCGCTCCATCGTATCACCAATTGCAGGGACGACACGCGATGCTATTGATACTACGGTCACCTTCGGAGGAAAAGAGTACATCCTGATCGATACTGCCGGTATCAGACGCAAACATAAAGAAAAAGAGGTTGTAGAAAAATTCGCAGCCATTCGTTCCGCAAGTGCTCTCGAGCGTGCTGACATCGCACTCCTTGTTATGGATGCCTCTTCTGGCATGACGACAGAAGAAAAGAAGATTGCGCGCATGATTGAGCAGGAATCTAAAGGCTGTATTCTTCTCTTTAACAAGTGGGACCTTACAAAAGGGTTTCGCATGGAACACTGCCTCAAAGGCATTGAACAGGAAGTCCCTTTTCTCAAGCACTGCCCCAAACTCTTCATTTCTGCCAAAACCAACCGAAACGTAGATAAAATTTTCCCTACAGTGGCTCAAGTAGAGGAAGCATCAAACCATAGAATCTCTACAGGGACTCTCAATAAATGCCTTATCGCTGCCATGCAGAAGTGTCATCCAACAATGCTCAAAGGCAAGAGACTGCGCATTTATTATCTTGCGCAAGTTGATATTAAACCACCCCGTTTTGTGCTCTTTGTCAACAATCCAAACTTGATGGAAGAGGCCTATAAAAAATATCTTATTAATCAACTCCGCGACTCCTTTAATTTCTCAGGAGTGCCTCTCATCCTCGAACTTCGAGGAAAAGAGCAGCACAAAAACCGTAGACCTCCACAACGGCCAAAAGGTGCACCTTTTGATCGCGATATTCCTCATTTCAAACATGAAGAGATCAATGAAGAAGAATATGATGACGGTGACCATCAAGAAGATGATGAGTCGTTCATAGAGGTGTAAAACAAAAGAGTGTACTAGCAGGCAGAAGTAACCTCTCTATCTTTTTCTTTCAAATCAGCTTAAATCCTATCTAGTTATCATAAGATATAATAATTATTATTTGTAAAATAAATAATTATTATAAAAAAAGATATCTTTGCTATAATATTTTTCTATAATTTACTATTAGGACATACAAATGGTTTTTAATTGGGACACTGCGCGTCCAATTTTTTATACTACTTCCAATGAAATGGTAGTAAGCTCCCCACCTCTTCCTATTCCGCAATCGATACAGACGACTGCAACAGAGAGTGACATACCAGCCTTCTGGTTCCATTTTCTTAACCAACAGGTATTTTCTGCCACTCCTAACTATGTATTTGTAGATCATCTGAAACAGCACTGCATCATAATGTACAACGCACTTACAGAAGGATCCATTCTCTCTTCCAATACTGCTAATATTTTACAGTTCTTTCAAACAACACTCTTTTTACAAATGGAAAAGTTACGCTGGAACAGCGTTAATTTCTCAGGCCTGAATCTACAAGGTATAGATATTACAGGATTTCTTCATTGCTCTAAAACTTTTACCCATTTTAATTTATCTCAAGCAATTTGTGGTTATAAAGA
>JAQGPK010000151.1 GCA_028293095.1 Chlamydiia bacterium
CTTTTCCTATAATATGTAAAAAGTAATTTTAGTTTAAAAATTGTGAAAAGGTACCTACTCAATGAGTCTCTCGAAATTTATCAGTAAACCTTATATCCTCACCTACTCCCTCCTTTTTGCCACAACCTCCTGTTTAGAATACAACCCTCACAAGCAAGAAGTACCCCTCGTCAAAAGCTGGAAAACAAAACAGAATACAACAGAGCCAGCAGCAAAGCTTCCAGAGGAACATAAGATCATTACGAAATGGTGGCTGATCTTTGAAGATCCAGAGCTTAATCGCCTGCAAGAAATGGCTCTTAAACAAAGCCCTACCTTGCAACTTGCAGCTGCGAGACTACAAGAAGCCCAAGCATTTTTCACAGTACAAAAGTCAGCAACCTACCCTGATCTAAACCTCGCAGGCGTTGCCAATCGCCAACATTTTCCAAAAACTACAGCGCAAAGTAGCCGAAATTCAAATTCAGTTACAGCTCCGCCATCGGTTACCAGCCCAAATGCAGCGTCTAGCAGCTCATCTGTTATACCGAGTACAACAACACCCGCTACTACTGCTGCCGTATCCCCTGCCTCAGCATCTAACCCCCTTTCAACGATCACTGCAAGCCCACCCAAGCAAAACCAGTCTTTTCTACAAGTGGCTCCTGTATTTTCGTATGAAGTTGATTTCTGGGGAAGATACTCAAAAGCCACAGCTGCTGCCTACGCCGATGTCAAAGCCGCAGAAGAGGCGCTCAGAACAGCCTACTTACTTTTAACTACCCAAATTGCCGAAACCTATTTTGATCTCCAATCGCAAGATGCCAAGATCAAAGTGCTCACTCGAACAATCACCTCTTACGAAAAAGAAGTTAGCATTACAAGTACCAAATATACATCAGGACTCTCATCCGCTCTAGACTTTGTACAAGCAGAAGTGGAACTATCAACCGTGCAGGCAGATCTTGAAGCAACTAAGAACACAAGAATGCTTGCTGAAAATTTACTTGCAACTCTTGTAGGCATGCCAGCATCATCTTTTACTCTTCCAGAACAGGATTTTAACCCTAAGTTTCCTCATGTACCAGAAGGTTTACCTTCAGAGATACTTGTAAGACGCCCTGATGTTAAAGAAGCTGAAAATCATGTGGAGGCTGCACGTCTGACTGTCGGCGTTGCAAAAACTGCCTTTTTTCCAAGTATTACTCTCACAGGTGCTGCGGGTTACCAGTCAAACCAACTCTCTTCACTCTTTAAATGGAAAAATCACGTCCTTTCTGGAACGACCTCTCTATTACAACCCATTTTTGATGGTGGCTACAACCTAGGAAATCTAAGACAAGCAAAGGCGCAATATAAACAAAATGTCGCTATCTTCCTCAATACTGTGATTAATGCATACCGTGAAGTAGAAGATGCTTTGTACACCTATGAAGCTGCAAAAAAGCAATACATGTTTAGAGAGATAGAAGTACGCAGTGCTAAAAAACTTCTCAATTTAACCTCTTTACAATATGAAAATGGACTCATTGACTATTTAAATGTCATCTTTGCAGAGCGCACAGCTTTAACTGCTGAAACTGATAGCATCAAAACAACACGTGAAAAAGTTTTTGCGATAGTTGATTTGATTAAGAGCCTTGGCGGCACTTGGTAAGTATCTAAAAAAATCTTAAAATTCCTAAAGCCTATTTTATTGACTCGCAGATATATTTCATATCTAACTACCCTAATATCACCCAGGCAGCCATTAGTCTTCTAACTTCATGGTTTAAAGAGTAATCTCTTAGGTGCTGTTCGATACTAACTGAAATTTCGTGGCGACTACTCGTACTTAACTTAAGAGTAAGTAAGCAACTATTCCTGCAAAATACCCCAAGATCGCAGGAAGGGTTGCCTTTTTAAGATAGGAGAAAAAGTCCACCTTTTCGAGTCCCATGAAGGCAACTCCCGCAGCGGAGCCTATAATTAACATACTGCCACCAGTGCCTGCTGTAAATGCTATCAGATGCCAGAAAGAAGAATCTGGTGGATAGACTGACAGTTCATACATACCAGTACACGCTGCAACAAGAGGAACGTTATCCACAACTGCAGAAACAATACCAATAATTGTAGCAATAATGGTTTTTGATGCAATGGTTTGATCTAAAAAGATTGCCAAGTCTTTTAAAAGCCCCGCAGACTCTAATGCGCCTACGCTGACAAGTATCCCTAAGAAAAATAAAAGCCCAGAGAGATCAATGCGTGGCAAAATTGCCATCACTTGAAGGTGTTTTCGCGTCGCGTGCTTTTTATGCAAAAGATCAGTGAACAGCCACATCAAACTCATCGAGAACAAAATCCCCATAAATGGTGGAAGACCTGTGAGCATTTTAAAAATAGGAACAAATATTAAGGAAAGTAGACCAAGAACAAAGACTCTTGTTCCTTTAGGCTCTATAACAACTGGTTCAGTATTCGCTATAATCTGGCTTTTCCCCTTGAGAGTGAATGTAAAGCAGGCTAGAGATACAATCAGGCAGAGAAAACTTGGGAGAAAAAGCTTTGTCATAATAGGAATAGTTGAAATCTGTCCACCTACCCAGAGCATAGTTGTGGTGACATCTCCAATGGGTGTCCAGGCGCCGCCTGCATTCGCTGCAATCACCACTGCGCTTCCAAAGACAAGACGGTCTTCCTGTTTTTCAAGAATCTTCTTAAGAAGCATGACCATGACAATTGTCGTTGTCAAGTTATCGAGAATCGAAGAGAGGAAAAAGGCAATAAAACTAATGATCCACAAAGAGGTAATTTTAGAATGAGATCCTATTAATTTTGCAATCAAGCTTAGACCACCATGAGCGTGAATAATTTCAACAATCGTAAGCGCACCCAAAAGAAAGAAAATGACTCCACTCACATCAGCAATATGCTTTTCTAAATGGTCAAAATGTTGGAATTGTGGGTTATGAAACTGGATCACCCACAAAAGCACGCCCATTAAAAGAGCGCTTGTTGCTTTATTTATACCGGTTGCATGTTCAAAAATAATAAAGAAGTATCCAATCACAAAAACAATCAGTATAAGTAAATTATGTATGTCAATGGATGCAATCATATAAAATATCCAAGATATTGAAAAAAAAGTTATTTAGTTTTAAACATATAGCACAGCAAAATCAATCGCGAGGATCGTAATAGATATGTAGGATTTTTTCAATAAATATATGCCTGCCATACCACTTACTCGAAAATAATTTTATAAAAGTTTTGTTAAGAATGTATGAATATTTCGGGAAATTTTTTTATAATGTACCACACTTACCACAATACTCAACATTTTAAAACAAGTTATACCATCAAACAAGCCTCTTTAATTGCTTCAGAAAGCGTCGGATGTGGAAAAGGGAGCTTTCCAAGCTCTGACGCCGTCATCCTCTCATGAATGGCAACCATCGCAATACTGATGAGCTCTGAAGCATGCGGCGCTAAGATATGCACTCCTAACAAAACAGCTGTTTTAGAGTCTACGATCACCTTTACAAACCCATCTGTCTCTTGACTTGCATAGGCTCGAGGATTTGCCTTCAGAAAAGAAATGCTCGCCTTATACGGCCTACCAGTTTTTTTTATCTCCTCTTCCGTCATCCCGCAACTTGCAGCTTCTGGATAGGTATAGATGACACTTGGAAGACTCATATACTCAACTGATACCTTCTTTCCTGCAATAATTTCCGCAACTGCTACTCCTTCGAGAGACGCTCGATGCGCAAGCATTGGACCATCAATAAGATCTCCAATTGCATAGATTGAAGGCACACTACTCTGAAAAGTAGAATTTACAGCAACATGGCCTGATGGATCGAGGTTTACACCAACTTGCTCGAGTCCTAAATTTTTTGTTAAGGGACGTCGTCCCACGGCAACAAGCACAACTTCGGCTTGGAGCTTTAGCTCCTGGCTCGTTTGAATCTGTACGGTGATCTTTCCTTCTTCTACCTTACCACTCAAGAGACGGCTTGAAAGATGAAACTCAATCCCCTGTTTTTTTAACTCTGTTAGTAACCCTTTCTGGAGAGAAGAATCAATTCCACCGCAAATAGAAGCTGCAAGTTCAATAATTGTCACTTTACTTTTCAAGCGAGCATACACTGACGCAAGTTCAATGCCAATCACACCAGCGCCAATCACAATCATACTTTCAGGAACCTTTTCAAGTGCGAGGCCGCCTGTCGAAGAAACCACTTGCTTTTCATCAAAAGGCAAAAAAGGCAATGCAATTGGTTCTGAACCAGTCGCCAAGATGATAGAGCGCACCTCTATCTCTTGGCCATTTACCCGTACATGATGAGGCGAGATGATTTCTGCTCTTCCATGGATGGTATCGATATGATGCCCTTTAAAAAGTGTCTGAAGCTGCGATCGTATATCGCAAATCACCTTCTCTTTTCGCTTTTGAAGCATAGCAAAATCTAGTGTGCCTTTAGTCTCGCCACAAAGATCGTAAGGAAAATGTGCATATAACTCTGTAAAGTGAAGAAGAGTTTTAGAAGGAATGCAACCAACGTTGAGACACGTGCCTCCTAAAAAGGCATCTTTCTCAATCAACGCAACTTTAAGGCCAAGTTCGCAAGCTCGAAGTGCAGCAGGATATCCACCAGGACCAGAACCAATTACAACTACATCATACTTCATATCGTACCTTTATAGTCCAAGCACCAAAAGTTCTGGTTTTTCAAGATGATTTTTGATGTGCACCAAGAAGCTCACAGCTTCTTTGCCATCTATAATGCGATGATCATAACTGAGTGCCAGATACATCATTGGCCGGATCACTATCTGATCATCAACAACTACAGCGCGCTTTATGATTGTATGCATGCCCAAAATAGCGCATTGCGATGGATTGAGAATAGGTGTTGAAAGAAGAGATCCAAACACCCCACCATTTGTGATTGTAAAGCCTCCGCCTGAAAGCTCATCCAATGAAAGGCTCCCCGTGCGGGCACGAAGAGCTACATCTTCAATCTTCTTTTCAATATCAGCATACGAGAGCGTATCAGTGCCACGCAAAACAGGCACTACAAGTCCCCTCTCAGTTGAAACAGCAACTCCTATATCAAGATAATTTCTTAAAACGAGTTCATCTTTATCAAGGTAACTATTGACCGTTGGATAGGATTGTAGCGCATCTGTTACGGCTTTTACGAAAAAGGACATAAATCCAAGTTTCACACCAAACTTTATCTGAAACTGCTCTTTATACTTTTCGCGCAGCCCTAAAATAGCCGACATATCGATCTCATTAAAGGTTGTCAGCATAGCAGTCTCTTGCTTCACCTCCACAAGTCTTTGAGCGATTACTTTTCGTATATTGCTGAGCTTCCGTCTTGTTTCCGACCTACCAGATGAACGGACCACCTTTTCTTCTTGTAGTGCACCATCGAGCGCTGATACCCAAGCTTCCTTTTGCAGGCGCGATGAAGTTTCATGCACCATCTCTTGTTGCCTTTCTACCTTCTTTTCTTGCCTCTCTTCCATTTTAATTATCTTGGAAGGCGTCTCTTCCTTGTTCTTTTTCTCTACAGGATGCTCTTCAAGAGTTGCGATCACATCCCCAACTTTTACAACATCACCTGGTTTCACAAGAAAAGTAAGCGTACCTGAAGCTGGTGCATACAGTACTTGATTTAATTTATCTGTCTCAATCTCGATCACTTCTTGATCAGCTTGAACCTCTGCACCTGATTTTTGAAGAAGCTTTCCAATCGTGACTTGTGTAATGGACTCCCCCATCGATGGAATTTTCATCTCTAACTTCATTGCTGTAGATCCTTTATAATTTGGGCATGTTGTTTCATATGCATGTCATGAGAACCTGTCGCAGGCGATGCAGACGCTTGCCGTCCTACATATTTCAGTGAGCTTCCTGCTGGCAAAAGAGTTCGAAGCGCCTCTTTTATATAATTCCAGGCACCTGCATTCATAGGCTCTTCTTGAAGCCAAATGAATGTGTATACTTGGCTATATTTTGTAAGACTCTCTTGAAGTTGCTGTATAGGTAGCGGATAGAGCTGCTAAATACGAATGCGTGCGCTCGTTGGTTTCAACGCACGTTTAACCTGATAGAAAATGTGCCCCTGGCAGAATATCAGCTCTTGGATGACAGAGGCTACTTTTTCATCATCTATCACCTCTTGAAATCTGCCTTCAGAAAACTCGATTAAAGGACTTACACAATCAGGATGGCGCAAAAGCCCTTTCGGTGTAAAAATAATCAATGGGCGTCTCGCATAGGCCTGTTTTACCAGAAGATGAAAGTACTGCGATGGCGTTGTAGGGACAGCAATTGTTAGATTGTCTTCTGCTGCGAGTTGTAAATAGCGCTCCATTCTAGCTGATGAATGTTCTGGGCCTTGTCCTTCATAGCCGTGAGGCAGTAAAAGAGTTAATTTAATAGAATCGCCCCATTTACTTTTACCTGAAGCAATATACTGATCGATAATAATTTGGGCTCCATTTGCAAAATCCCCAAACTGTGCCTCCCAAATTACAAGCGAAACAGTGTTCGCTAAACTATATCCATACTCAAAACCAAGCGACGCATACTCCGAAAGTGGCGAATCATACACTTCAAAAAGTTCATCGCCTTGAGGTAAACTATGGAGCGGTATAAAGCATTCTGCGCTCTTTTGATCAAAAATCACGGCATGCCGTTGACTAAAGGTACCTCGTCTAGAATCTTGACCGACAAGGCGTATAGGAATATATTTAACAACAATTGTTGCGAACGCAAGCGCCTCTCCAAATCCAAAATCAACTTGAAATGCAGCTTTCTTTTCTGTAAGTAACCGTAACC
>JAQGPK010000158.1 GCA_028293095.1 Chlamydiia bacterium
TTCCCGAGTGAATGCAGCATTAGACAAAGCAGATTCAGAACTTAATAAAGATGGGCATAGTGAGCTTGGAAGAACACTCAGAGAACTTTTAGGCCAGATATCAGAGCTTGAAGAGACCCTCAAAGTCGCAGGAGCTGACCATCTTGAAGCTGTTACGAACAATATTAAAAAATAAGAACTCATAACAACCTGAAAGCTCATGGAACTGATTCCACAAACACAGATTCAAAGAGGCACGCTTCTCATCGCAAGTCCAGAGCTTGACTCTGGCCTCTTTTTTCGCGCTGTTATCCTAGTTTGTGAGCATAGTAGTGCTGGTTCTTTTGGCCTGCTTATTAATAAACAGCTCAAGCTTGAACTTCCAGAAGAGGTCCTGAATATCAGTAACGCCGCAAACCCAAATGTCACAATTCGGGCAGGCGGTCCTGTGCAGACAAATCAAATGATGATTTTACACACTCACGATGACCCATCTCAACAACTCATGAAAATTTGCGATGGTATTTTTCTTGGTGGTGATTTACAGTTTCTTCAAGAAATCTTAGCGGACGAAGAAGGGCCTCATGTTCAAGTCAGCTTTGGCTACGTAGGATGGGGCGCGGGCCAGCTTGAACGCGAATTTCTGGATGGGAGCTGGTTTATTCATCCAGCTTCAACACACTATATTTTTGAAGTTCCTCCTGAAGAGCTATGGAGAAAGCTCTTACGCGATATGGGTGGGAGATACGCCTCCCTTTCAATGATCCCTGACGATTTAAGTATTAATTAATTCAGTAAAGTCGCATTATTTTAATCAGTAATAGTATTTGTACTATTTATTATAAAATATAATTCGAGATGTTTATGACTTCAATTAATACCCCTTCTAGTTCTGCATTCAATACCCCATATTTGGCCTATCCTCTCGAGGAACAACATACGGCATCTCTGATACTAGGCGCTACTCTTTCGCAATATGGCGGCGCCATATCAAAGATGCCTCCTGACGTCCAAAAAAATATGAAAGATTATGGAAAACTAGTAGGAAGCCTCAATTTGCATCACTATGAGCTTACCTCCCAGGATATGAGTGCTATTGGTTCCCACTTTCCTAATCTAGAAACTATTGATTTCTCAAATACAAAACTAGATGGCAAGCTAATCACTGATTCCAATGTAATGAGAGCTCGCTTTTTTCAAGGCCATAAGAATTTACGCTTTAACTTCACTGCTGTACAAAACAGCCTTATACATCCCAAGCCCATTGAAGAATGTTCGCCAGATCAAATTCTCACCTCAGCTCTTATCAAATCAAATGGCGATTTTCGAAAGCTCTCTGACTCTACGTTTAAAGCCGTTCATGCAATAGGTCATCTGATCTCAACTATCGATGTACGAGGGTATGCGTTAACGACTGAAGGGCTTAAAAGTATTGCACGTACTTGCCTCAAGATGCAGCGGCTCTTAGTTGCAAGAGCAACTATAGACGGAAAGACTATAACCCGCCGAGAAGAAATTTTAAAAATCCTTTCTTCGAAACAAATAGAAGTTATCCTTGAAGAGCCGCTACCTAAAAAAGACGCACAAGTAGAAGAATCTAAAGTAGACAAATTCCAGTTTGACAAAATTGAACAACCCTCAGAAAAAAGAGTAGAAAATAGCGATCTTATAACTACTAGTTTCTTGGAAACATTTACATCACTTACAACTCTAGAACTACTGACTACTGACATTCTACAAAAGCTAAAAAAACTTCCTCCAAACATCAAACGCATCTCTGAAGCGCAGCTTTCTGACAGGATGGCATCTCTTACGGTCGCGAATCTAGAAGGTTGTGATATAGAAGCGCTGCTGAATACAGTGCATATGTGCGGCTATACCGATCTAGAAAGACTGCTACAGCAAAAAAATACATCAAAAGTAAAAGAAAATAGCGACGAGAAGAAAATTGCAAGAATGGAAGAGGTGGCAGAACTTACCTCAGCCGCAAGCAAACTTTCTCTACAACCCTCAGCACCATCCAGATCGAAAAAACCAGCTCCGAAGGCAGCTTATAAAACTAAAAATGAGCGTACGTTTATTGCAGCACTAGAGGCAATGAACATACCAAAAACGACCGAGAGCCTTGATCTTCGCCTACAGGCAATCTGTAGAGAAATCCCTCATTGGGCTGCCATTATACGTGAGCGCTACCCTGAAATACGTCTTCTTCACCTTCCTGTTGGCTCCAGAGTTGATGATATGACAGGAAAAGAGCTGAGCCAGTTCAAAAACTTAAAAGAGCTAGATATTGCCTATTGCGATAAAAAAGATATGCGAGGCCTTGCTTATCTCACGCGTCTACAAGGCCTCCATAATGCACGCGCCTTTGAAAATGATGCGCAAGATGTACGAAAAGATGAAAAATTACAATTCGACCACTCTATGCTTGCGGTAGAAGGCGACCAACAGGCAGAAAGTTTACTACAAACATTTGATCCGAAAGCCATAGATCATATCGCTGCAATGAAAGGATTAAGAGTACTTCGCTTAGGCGGAATAAAAGGCATCGGTGATCGCGCGCTCTTACCCCTTTCTCATCTCGAACAGCTTGAAGAATTTTCGGTTTCTTCTACAATACTCACGCGTAAAGGATTAGCCCCACTCTTAGGATCGGCCTTTACATTAAAAAAACTAAATATTACAGGGTGTACAAAACTCAACGATGCAGCGCTTGTAGATATCGCTAAAAGACTTCCCCATCTTACAGAATTGCGAATCGGTGAAAATGATTTTACTTCCCAGTTATTTAAAACGCTTTTCTGCTTTACATCGCTCAATACCTTAGTACTCGGTCGTTTTAAAAAAATTGAAGCTCAGGAATGGCTAAAACTCCCCCAAGCTTGTCCTAAGCTAGAAAGAATCTCGCTCAAAGAGACTCATCAATTAACCCCTGATGTGCTTATGATATGGCAGCGGGCACAAGGGATTAAATTTTATAAACTTAGCTCGAATGGACAAGTTTTACATCGCGACGCTTCTGATGAGGATCCAGTTATGAAGGTCGTTCTTCCAAAAGAGGAGAAATCTCGTGAAGATGAGAAGACGAAAAAACTTGTTGAAATGGCAATGAATACCATCCAAACACCGCTTGTCTCTAAATCAGAGGGTATGGATCCTCCTGAAGCAAAAGCTAAAGTCTCTATAACTGATTTGTCAAACGCTGCTGTTGACACACTTGATATCAGAAAACTGCCCTATGACAAAAACTTTACCTCTCATATGCAACAGATCAACACACACTATCCTCATCTTGAAACACTACGCCTTCCTTTCTGTCCTCTCAACGAACAGGTTGGGGAAATTATTAGTTCTATGCCAAACGTCACAAAACTAGACCTCACTTTTTGCGATATCAGTAATCCAGCAAGCCTTCAGTACTTGCCAAAAAAATTACAAGCTTTTCATTACGGAGATCCTAGCAGCCATGGTTATGAAATTCTTTGGAATACTCAATATAGAAATACCCCGGAAGTAAATATAGAGGCTCTCCCAAAAGACTGGGAAAAGAAATACAATAGTATACCTGACTTCACTGATAGTCATGCAGTCCATCTTGCGACATTTACGCATCTCAGAGAGATAAACATAGGAAAGTTTTCTCAGTTTACAACTACTGGCATTCGATCTCTTGCATCCTTGAAAGAGCTCCAGACACTTGGAATTATAGGAGCAGCAGATCTTGATGATACAAGTTTTGAGCTTATCTCTACGCAGTTTCCAAAACTAGAAAAGCTCTACTGTGCAGGCAATGACATCTCTGATCGCGGAATTTCTGCCCTTACAAATTTAAAAAATTTATACGAGATCGTCATAGGGCCTCAATCACGTGTAACAACAAAAGGCTGGAAGCAACTTGCGAACTGTACAAGACTTAAAAGGCTTTGCGTGACAATGGATGGAACACTTACTGATGAAGTCCTTTTCGAATTGAGTAAGCTTCCTTATCTAGAAGTACTGCATATTGCTAATGCTTCTACTGTGAGTATACAAGTAGTCGTTGCATTTGGTAAAAATCTACCTAATTGTAAGCTTTGTATCGACTAGTCCTTTGTCTCGAGAGGTTATGATTAAAATTTTGTCAAACGAGAGCGAAGGAAAAACGAGGTGTACAGGAGATTGCATAAATATATAATTATTAATTAGAAATTATACACCTACATTGACAACATCACACTTTATTTGTACGATTTATAGGTTTTTCTAATAAAAAATTACTTCAGGAAAATTATGCATTCCATTCATCCCACTCCTACATTGCCTTGCGCTATCAGTGAAGATAGCATCTCCTTCATTAGCGACACGACACTCTTCTTAGCTGGCGGCTCGATTCAAAAAATATCAGCTGGTATGAGGCACCAACTACAAAAACAAGGGCCCTTTGTAAAAACGCTCTCTTTCTATAATTACGACCTCTCCACAAAAGATCTACAAGATATTGCAAACTACTTTCCAAATCTAGAGCTCATTGAGTGGACAAATACAACTCTTGATAATTGTAAAATCTTAGATATGGATGTCATTAAAAGGTATTTTTTTCCTCAGCATAAAAACCTAAAAATTGAATTTAAAAAGATGGAACAAAATCCTGTCCGCTTAGTGACTCCCGAGATGCTTTTAGCATCTGCTCTTGTACGATCAGATGGAGATTTTAGCGTACTCTCACGAGTAAAGTTACAAGAAGTCTCAGCAATCGGTCACCAGATCTCTGTTGTAGACCTTCGTGGCTATAAGTTAACAAGCAAAGGATTAGCACTTATTGCGCGTATCTGCTCTCAAATGGAGACACTTCTTGTCGAAAGAGCAACTTTAGATGGAAATCCCATTATAAGCCCATATGCAATTGATCAACTCCTTTCACCAAAAAAAGTAACAGTGATTCTTGATGATGAAAAGCAAGAAAGCGAGGCAAAAGTAGACGAGCTCAAAGCTCTTACCTCATCTGTAAATAAACTTTCCCTACAAACTACTACAAGAAAAAAAATATCAAAATCTAAAAAAGCAGCTTCAAAACCTACTCTAAAAAGCAAAGCCGAGCAAGATTTCATTCAAGTACTTCAATCATTAAATCTCTCTCAAACAACCCAAGTCCTAGATCTTCGCTCCCTTGCAATATGTAGCTCTATTCCAAATTGGGTAGCAATTGTTCGTGAACACTATCCAGATCTCTACCTGCTCCACCTTCCTGTTGGGAGCATACTGGATGAGACGACAGGAAAAGAGCTGAGCCGGTTCAAAAACTTAAAAGAGCTAGATATTGCCTATTGCGACAAAAAGGATATGCGAGGCCTTACCCATCTAACACGACTACAAGGGCTTTATAACGAGCGAACATTTGAAGATAATGCACGAGCTTTTATGACATTTAAAGAAGAAGAAAAGATACAATTTCATCATCGCTCTCTTGTAAAATCTACAAACCCAGCTGCTGAAGTTTTATTGCAAACATTTGACCCAGATGCAATGAGCCTTATTGGCGCAATGAAGCAGTTACGAATACTACGCTTAGGTGAAGTCAAAGGAATTGGTGATCGAGCGCTCATACCTCTTTTGAATCTCACAAAACTAGAAGACTTTTCCATCTCGACCGCAAGCGTAACAAATAAAGGGCTCCATTCTCTAAAGGCATCGGCTAATACCCTCCAAAAACTCAATCTTATTGGCTGCACAAAACTGAATGATTCAGCGCTATACTATATTATCGAAGCATATCCAGCTCTTAGAGAATTACGGATCGGTGAAAATGATTTCACTCCCCTTTTACTACAAACTCTTTCTCAATTTAATTCACTCACCACCTTAGTACTTGGTACTTTCAAAAATATTCCAGAAAAGCACTGGAAAAAACTACCAGCTGCTTGTCCCCACGTTGAAAAATTTTCCTTAATAGAAACGCATCCAATCACACCCTATTTACTAAAAATCTGGCGATCTCAGAAGAGCATGAAATTTTATAAACTTGTTTTTGAAGAGCAATCTATCGTCCATAATGCACTCGAGCATTCTGTGAAAAAAACAACTGAGGTACAGGCAAATACCGCATCCGTAAAGCGCTCATTTCAGAAAATATTCCCCTTAAACGTTTTGGCAAAGATTTTTTCCTTCAGTGATGATCTGCCATCAAGCCTATACCTTACTCAGAGCAACATTCACCTCAAACTTACTCAAAATGCATACCAATTCGTATCTCTTACAACTACACATACAATGCGTGAGCTTTTTAATAAGTCGATCAACAACATACAGCCCATACGTGTCTGTAGTGAAGGCTTTACAATCCCAAAAGAAGAGGCTCCTCTTAGTGATGTAGCTGCAGAGGCAATCCGTACCCTTGATCTACGGAAGATGCCTTGTGGAAAAAAATTTAAAGCACGCATGCAATCCTTCAAGAAACGTTATCCTAACCTTGAAAAGCTACGTCTTCCACCCCTTGTACTTGACCAAAAGCACGGAGCAATTATTCGCTCGATGGATAGCGTTACAAAACTAGACCTCACTTTTTGCGATATCAGTAATCCTGCAAGCCTGCAGTACTTGCCAAAAGGGTTACAGGCTTTCCACTATGGAGATCCTAGTGAAGGGCACCATATGCTCTGGGAAGGTAACAGTTGCAAAGATTCTGTATTGAATGTACATGCGCTACCAGAAGAGTGGAAAAAAAAGCATGACGCTATACCTCAATTCACAGATGATCATGCCCTACATCTTGCAAAATTTGAGCATCTTGAAGTTGTAGATATCTCAATAGCTTCTCAACTGACGGCAACTGGTATTAAGATGCTAGCTCCTTTAAAAGGCCTACAAACACTCGGCATTATAGAATCGAAAAAGCTCGATGATGCAAGCTTTGCACTTTTTCCTACCCAGTTTCCTGAATTACAAGAGCTCTATTGTGGATATAATAACATTTCTGATCCTGGAATTGGCTTTCTATCAAACTTAAAAAAATTACACACGCTCATTATAGGACCTCAATCACAAGTGACAACAGAAGGGTGGAAGCAGCTGACATCCTGTACAAGCCTTAAAAGGCTGTGCGTGACAATGACCGGAGGGCTTACTGATGATGTAGTCCTCGAATTATGTAAACTTTCTCAGCTAGAGGTACTCTACATTGCTAAGGCTACTAAGCTGAGTACACGAGTACGTCTTACATTAGTCCTCAAATTACCCCATTGCAAGGTGCACTTGGATTGATTCTCATGTTACGCAGAAGAGGTAGAATTTAGAAGCTATTAAGGGATACAACAAAACCACGCAGTGGTACTTTGCCACGTAAGTGGCTCTATAGTTCGGACTTTTCTAAGGCAGCATTCACTAAAATGTTCTCCTCTCCCGAAGGGGAGAGATGGCTTTTAGCCCAAGCCGACGACCGAAGGGAGTCGTCTTGGGAAAATAATACATAATAAAATTTCACTCCCGAAGAGGAGTGATGGAGATGGGATTGTGTATGATGAAGGATACCCCTGAAAATAAGACCATCACTCTCATTCGAGAGTGATTCTGTGTATATTCTTTGTATTCCCCGAGCGACTCCCTTCGGTCGCCGATCGGGGCTAAAAGCCATTTCTCCCATTCGGGAGAAATACTTCGAATATTTTTTCTGCCTGAGAAGAGTCCAATCTATAGGAGCCATGTAAGTGGCGACATCCTATTTTAAAACAAAAAAATCAATACATCTGAAAAGACTGGTTTAGGCTACTCAAAAATTTTTAAAATAAAAAAACCACATCCTGAACGCTGAAGTTCGGCATGTGGTTTTGAGACGATAGACTTGTAAAAGTCTGTAGATTAACGCTTGGAGAACTGGTAGCGCTTACGAGCACCAGGCTGACCATATTTCTTACGTTCTTTCTTACGGCTATCACGTGTAAGAAAACCTTCTTCTTTCAGTGTATGTTTGAGTGTTTCGTTTCCTTGAACAAGCGCGCGAGCAACGCCTAGACGAATAGCTTCCGCTTGTGCTTCAATTCCACCACCGCGTACGCGAACGAGAATGTCGTATGAACCTTGTGTGCCAATTTTTGCAAGTGGCGCAAGAATCATAAGCTGTTGAATTTCTAATGGGAAATATTCAGTAAAGGCTCTTCCGTTTACATCAATTTTACCTTTGCCAGAGCGAAGGCGCACTGAAGCAACTGCTGTCTTTCTACGTCCTGTTCCTACATTTTCTTCCATATAACCTTTACCCTAATTAAATTGAGACGATTTGTGGTTGCTGAGCTTCATGGCCATGCTGTTCGCCT
>JAQGPK010000167.1 GCA_028293095.1 Chlamydiia bacterium
CTATTTTTGACCAGGTCCTCAAAAACCTCAAAGAAGATGGCAAGATTATCATTCACCAGGAAAAATATATCCCTGCTGAAGAGTTACTTCCTACACAAAAGCTGATCAAAGGCATGGTGCGGGTGCATCATCGCGGTTTTGGGTTTGTAGCAGTAGAGGGTTCAAATGAGCCTGACATCTTTATTCCGAAACCTTATATGAATGGCGCCATCGATGGTGATACAGTCGAGGTCCTCGTAGACCTTTCAAGTCTTTCAGAAAAAGGGCCGGAAGGGAAAGTAAATTCTATTCTTGATAGAAAACGCAAACAGCTTGTTGCCATCATAGCTAAAATCACAGCAAAAGAAGCTCTAGGCTACTCCTCTCTTTTAGGAGAGCGCAATCTTGCCACCCTACCACTTGGCGATGAGCCACTTGAAGTGGGGGATCGGGTCCTCTTGGATGTGCTCGAATGGGGTTCTGCAAAAGAGCCAACAAAAGCTACTTTGAGCCGCAAACTTGGCCACATCTCAGACCCAACTACAGATATTGGTGTTGCTATTTTAGAGTATGGAATACGCGAGCAATTTCCAGAGGCAGCCGCAGAAGAGGCGCTCTCTTTCGGGACAAAAGTTTCAGCAAAAGATATTGAAGGTCGCGAAGATTTACGCGAAACTGAATGTCTTACCATCGATCCAGATACTGCGAAAGATTTTGATGATGCCATCTCGCTTGAACAGCTTGATAACAAGTATATTTTAGGCATTCATATCGCCGATGTCTCCCACTATGTGCGTCCAGGCTCCGCTCTTGATCGCGAAGCGAGAATCCGCTGTAACTCTACCTATTTCCCTGGCAAATGCATCCCGATGCTGCCACATGAACTCTCAGACAATTTATGCTCCCTTAAAGAGGGTGTTGCAAGACTTACAGTGTCGGTATTTGTTGAAATTGGTAAGGATGGCAACATCTTGGGCACACGTATTAGCCGCACGGTTATTAAGAGTCAAAAGCGCTTTACCTATAAGCAAGCAAAACAGGTGCTTGATGGCACCCTACGCTCTAAACACCAAGAAACACTCCAGGAAATGGTAAAAGTCTGTCAGCTTTTGAAAAAGAAAAGAGCGGAACGCGGTAGTGTCGAACTCTATATGCCAGAGCTTGTTATTCTTATCGATCAGAGTGGTGTTCCTACAGGCACAGAAATCGTACAGTATGATATCACCCACCAAATG
The DNA here is from genome assembly GCA_028293095.1 of Chlamydiia bacterium. Taxonomy (GTDB): domain Bacteria; phylum Chlamydiota; class Chlamydiia; order Chlamydiales; family FEN-1388; genus JAHFTM01. The sequence continues at coordinate 1,215 of JAQGPK010000167.1, forward strand.
GTTGAAGAGTTCATGCTGCTTGCCAATGAAACGGTTGCAAAGCATCTTGCAAAAGAAGGGAAAGAGCTTACGTACAGAGTGCATGAAGAGCCATCCAAGGAAAGTTTACGAGAATTTGCAGTCCTTGCGGAAGCATTCGGACATAAGCTCTCTTACGATCCGACACCTCAAGATATCCAGAAATTCTTCGCAGAAGTAGAAGGCTCTCCCTTTGCGCAGTACCTCGCAACGTGCTATATCCGCAGCATGCGCCTTGCTTGCTACTCTGCAGATAATATTGGCCACTATGGATTAAGTTTACAGCACTACTGCCACTTTACAAGTCCAATCCGAAGATATGTGGATACTATTGCTCACAGGCTTCTCTTTGAGCCAGCGTATGATAAGCTGACAATCACCCAAATCTGCACCGACGCCTCTGAGAAAGAAAGACTCAGCGCCAAGTCAGAAAGTAGCGTCATACAGCTTAAAAAGCTTCGCTTACTTGATCAGATGGTGAAAGAAGAAAAGAATAGACGCTTTGAAGCTGTTGTCACGAGAGTTAAGCCCTTTGGGATCTATTTTGATATTTTAGAGCTTATGTATGAAGGCTTTTTACACATCTCCGACTTAGATAATGACTACTTTTTGTTCGATGATAAAAAGTTACAGCTCGTTGGACGTCATCATGGTTTTATCTATCACGCTGGAGACCCAGTCTCTGTGATGGTCAAACGCATTGATTTCATCATGCAAGAGGCAACGTGGGATCTCGTCATGCATCCGACAGCGAATATAGTAAACAAAAAGAAACGCGAGTAATTTTCTATAGGTAGTATTTAAAAAAGTCCTTTAGAAATATCTCCCGGTAATTCCTTCATGGAGATCAAAAATGAAAAAGTACTTCGCAACTGGCGTTGTTGTCCTCCTTCCACTCGCACTCACCTTCTGGATCGTCTCTTTCATTATTGGGATCCTCACTACGCCTTTTTTAGGCATTGCGGAAACAATTCTTTCAGCCATTGGCTTAAATCGAGTCTCTTTCCTTTTTTTATCTCCTCAACAAGTATTAGAATACTCAAGTACTGTTTTAGTCCTGCTCTTTCTCTTTGGTATTATCCTCACAATTGGCGCTGTCGGCCGTCACTTTTTCTTTAAGTTACTAATGAAAGTTGGCGATAAAATTTTGCATAAGATTCCAGTCATTAGTACTGTTTACAAAACATCACAAGAGCTTATCACAACGATATTAACGACATCCAATAAATCCTTTAAGCAAGTTGTCATGGTACCTTTCCCGACAGCTGATAGCTGGTGCATTGGTCTTGTTACACGCGATGATGCTGAAATGGGAGACCGTATTGCGGTGTTTGTTCCAACAACACCGAATCCAACTTCAGGTTTTCTTATAATGTTTTTGAGAGATCAAGTCATTCCTATCGACATGAAAGTGGAAGAGGCTCTTCGCTACGTTATTTCTTGTGGAGTATTACTCACGCCGATTCGTAAAAGTCCGCCAATGACAGCACCTGTGCCAGTGTCCCAAGATCCACTTTCTGGGGATAAAGAGGCAGTATGAAAAAGTTAGTCCTTTCAGGACTAATCGTCCTGCTACCACTTGCAATCACCTACTGGATCATCAAGTTCCTTGTGAACTTGATCACAAAGCCATTTGAAAATTTTTTTACCACACTTTTTGTGCAGCATAATTTCTTTCATGAAGGGTTTACGATTTTCTCTCAAGAACAGCTGATTCTACTACTGAGTAAAATTGCCGTTGTCGTAACACTTTTAAGCGTGATTACACTCATTGGTATCATCACTCACTGGGCTCTTTTCCACACTCTTTTCTACCTCGGCGATAAGGCCATCCATAATATTCCGATCGTCAATAAGATCTATCTGGCTTGTAAAGACTTTACAACTGCCATTTTTTCTCCTAAATCCGGCTCCTTTAGCCAGGTTGTTCTCGTCCCCTTCCCCTCCGCGCAACATAGGAGTATAGGGCTCATTA
>JAQGPK010000169.1 GCA_028293095.1 Chlamydiia bacterium
GCTCATCGCTCAAAAAATTACGCCGGTACTGACATGACGATCTATTTTAAATTTTTTCTTAGTATCCTAACACTCTGCCTCACTAATGCTGCGCTCCCTGGAGAGATTTTTGAAATCAAGCTTGTAGTGCACAATGTCGATTGCGAATTTTGCAATCGAAGTATCCTCGAAGAGCTCAGATCAATCCCCGGAGTTGCAAATACTGGTGTCTTTACACCAGAAGGTGTAGAAGAGATCACGTGGAAAGGTGCAACTCCTTTTCAAAGCGCACAATTTTTCAAAACATTTGCTAAAACCAAGTTTCTCTTAAAGCAGATCTGCATCGATGTCGAAGGGATTATTGAAATCAAAAAAGATGTTATGACACTCCGCTCAAGGCCTGATAACTCAATTTTTTTCATTGATAATCAAAATGAGAAAACAGTTGCGGAGCTCAAAGACGGACAGTCAATTCGCCTCAAAGGATATGTTACAAGCCAGCAAGGTTTTAACTTTCTCATAGTTCAAGAAGTTCTTCCAGAGAATACTTCTGCTACTGACTAGCGCTCAATTATTTTTAAGATATGAATTTGCATTTATCAGGCTCTACTTACTTACGGTATGGAATGTTATTTTTTAACGCAAAGAAGTACAAAAGACGCAAAGGCGCAAAGAGTGGCCACACAGTACATAGTGAAGGCCTTTTTGATTCTTTTTTACCACAGAGATCACAGAGGACACAGAGAGGGTCCAATTCACTAACATAGGCAACACTTGAGTTTCCCAAGATAGATAACTCTTTCTAAATAAATCAAGCCTTGTCTTTAACCATACATAAAGCTATTTCTTACTCTTTGCGTCTTCTGTATTTCTTTGCGTTAAAAAATAACCTACACTACTACTATGTTGCCCTTCTCTCATCTCTCTGTGTCCTCTGTGATCTCTGTGGTAAAAAAGAATCAAAAAGGCCTCCACTATGTGCTGTGTGGCTACCATTTGCGTCTTTTGTATTTCTTTGCGTTAAAAATAACCAGCGATACCATAATTAATTTAACATCAAAAGCTTATAGATGTTTTATTTAGGATAAAATACTACATACCTCTCAACCTACAGATTGTTGTCATTAAGGCGTAGTACTACTATTTTTAGCGTTCACTAAAAGATCACATACCTCACGTACAACTCCCTGACCACCGTTTTTTGTCGAAACAAAACCACATATAGACTGAACTGAAGATGGTGCATCATGAGGACAGCAAGCAAGCCCTACTGCTTGAAGAGCTGCAATATCTTTTGTATCCACACCAATATAGGCAATCGCTGAACTATCAATAGCATGTGCCGTACAAAGAGTATTGATTGCTGTCTGCTTATTCGTTACATTTTGTAACACATCGTCAAGCTGTAACGCCTCAGCCTTCTGCTCCATAATTACAGATGGTCCTTGAGAGATTACAGAAAGTAAATAACCATTACTTTTTAAAGTGGCGAACGCATTGATATCTTTCATATCAAAAATTTTTAACTCATCACCGCCCGATGAATAGATGATCTTTCCATCTGTAAGAACGCCGTCAATATCTATAAGGACAAGTTTAATACCAGCAGCACTACTAGAGAGACTACCACTCCAGAGAGCAGTTGTGAGCACTACCAATACAAGAGAGAGACTATATAACTTTTTTAACATATACATCCTTATGCCATTTTTGATTGGAAATGGTAAACTGCCTTCTTTGTTAGACTTATCAGAAAATTATCAAAAAGTATAGAGGGAGTTATGTCGATTGTTGTAATTGGTGGCGGTGCTGCTGGTTTCTTTGGAGCTATTGCAATCAAGGAAGCTGCACCTACTCTCTCTGTTATTCTACTAGAAAAGACAGCGCAGCTACTTGCAAAAGTGCGCGTATCTGGTGGTGGCCGCTGTAATGTCACCCATGCCTGTTTTGATCCTGCTAAACTCATTCTCAATTATCCAAGAGGCGCAAAAGAGCTCCGAGGCGCCTTCACTCGCTTTCAGCCACAAGATACAATTGAGTGGTTTAAAAATCATGGTGTCGAGCTTAAAGTAGAAAAAGATGGGCGCATGTTTCCTATCTCGAATAGCTCCGAAACCATCATCCAATGCTTTATGAAGGCTGTGAAAGAGAGCGGTGTTGAGATTCGCACTGGCATGAGTGTTGAGAGAGTTGAACGCGGCTCAGCGGGCTTTCTTATTCATATCCACGATCAACAACCGATAGAATGTCAAAAAATTCTTCTAGCTACAGGCAGCAGCCGTAAAATCTATGAAATACTCCTGCAACTTGGCCATACTATCGTAGAGCCGCTCCCTTCACTTTTTACCTTCAATGTTCCGACATCACCTCTTTTGGAACTTTCTGGTATTGCAGTAGAGAAGGCAGAACTTCGTATTTTAGGCCTTAAGCAAACAGGACCACTTTTACTGACGCACTGGGGATTCAGCGGGCCCGCGGCTCTTAAACTTTCAGCCTTTGGAGCTCAAGAATTAGCCCACTGTGACTACAAGACAGAGCTTTCTATTAACTGGCTGCCTGAGAGGACTTTTGAAGAAGTCCAAAAGGCGCTTTTACAATTACGATCTGATCTCTCTACTAAGCCATTGAGTAGCTATTGCCCTTTTTCATTTCCAAAAAATTTATGGAAAAAATTCTTATTACTTTGTGATATCAATCCTGAAGATCCATATGGAAGGCTTTCAAATAAACACATTGCAAAACTTACCGAAAAGCTGATAAAAGACCGTTATGCTGTCGATGGCAAGACAACCTACAAAGAAGAGTTTGTGACCTGTGGTGGAGTAGATCTCGCAGAAGTTGATTGTAAAACAATGGAGAGCCGTAAGGTCAAGGGGCTCTATTTTGCAGGAGAGGTGTTGAATATCGACGGTATTACAGGTGGCTTTAACTTTCAAAGCGCCTGGACAACTTCATGGATAGCGGCACACCAGATGATACAAAAAGAATGATCACACAGGCAAAAGAGCTTCTTCAGAGAATAGGCGGCAAAAAACTGCAGAGAGACGCTCGTATTGAGATGGCCATCTCACTTGCAGCCTTGATGCTGGAAGCCTCAAAGCAGCATATAAGCCCTAAAGAAAAAAGGCGTGCAGCGCTTTTTTCAAGGCTTGTACAGGATACAAAGAGCAAAACATTTATCACAGCAGTTACTGATAGCTGCTTTCGAACAAAAGATCCAAAACGCATAATTGCCCATCTCAAGCAACTTATACAGGCTTATGGAATACCCTCTTTCTTAACGCCTTTACAACATTTCGCCTTCAAGCTGTTTTATAAAGTGGGGCCTCTTTTCCCAAAACTATGTACCAATCTTCTACAGTTCCTACTGCGAAAAGAAATGGGTGAGGTCATTTTACCAGGAGAAGAGCAAGAGCTTCAGAAATACCTTAAAAAGCGAAAGGAAGAGTACATTCAGGTGAACCTTAACCGTTTAGGAGAGGCGATCCTTGGAGAAGAGGAAGCAGAAAAGCGGCTCCAAATGTGCCTTACAGATATTAAAAATCCACTTATTCCTGTTATATCGGTCAAAATTTCCAGTATTTTTAGTCAGATCACCCTTGTCGCAGAAATGTGGACCAAAGATGCCTTAAAAGAAAAATTCAGGATTCTTTATCGAGCCTGTCAAAAAGAGACTCCTTGTAAATTCGTAAACCTCGATATGGAAGAGTATCGTGACCTGCATCTTACAGCAGATGTTTTTAAAGAAATTCTCGATGAGACTGAATTTTTTCATTTTTCAGCAGGCATTGCCCTCCAAAGTTACATTCCAGATTCTTTTGAGATTCAAAAGAGCCTTACAGAATGGGCAATGAAACGAGTTGCAAAAGGGGGAGCGCCTATTCGCATTCGCATCGTTAAAGGAGCGAATTTCGGCATGGAGCACGTTGAATCATCTCTTAAAGGATGGCCGCAAGCAACCTATGAAGAAAAAATTGAAACTGATGCTAACTTTAAACGTATGGTAGAGTATGGGATAGAACATATTGCATGCTGCCATCTCGGAATTGCAAGCCATAACCTCTTTGACATTGCCTATGGCCTGTTGTTACGGGCTGAATACAGCCAAGAAAAACAGATCTCTTTTGAACTATTAGAAGGGATGGCAAACCACATACGAAAAGTTGTGCAAGAGCTCTCTCAAAATGTGCTCCTCTACTGCCCTGCTGCAAGAAAAGAAGAATTCCATACGGCGATGGCCTATTTGATGCGAAGACTCGATGAAAATACTCATAAAGATAACTTCCTCCCCTATCTTTTTGATATGACTATAGAAAGTGAAGCGTGGGCCCAACAAACCGCTATCTTTAAAAAATCATTTACTATTTCTCCTTCATCTCATGCTAAAAGAATGCAGAATAGATTTCACACCCCTAAAGCAACTATAGGTGCATTTATAAATGAACCTGACACTGACTGGAGTATAGCCCATAATCAAAAATGGGCAGAATCGATCATTCAAGAAAAGTGTTTTATAAAGAGCTATCCAAAGGCAACAGAGCAAGAGATCGAAAAAATTATCCAAAAAGCTAAGACAAATGAGTGGCAAATACTCCCCATCAGCGAAAAGGTGACACGGTTTAAAAAATTAGCATCCCTTCTACGCCTTCATCGCAGAGATCTGATTGGAGCCATGGTTGCTGAAGTGCATAAAATTATCCCAGAGGCAGATAGTGAAGTCTCTGAAGCGATTGACATGATAGAATACTACACTACAGTTCTTGAAAAATTTCAAGTTTCTGTAGCACCCGAATCGATTTGTCTTGTAGCTACTCCCTGGAATTTTCCTTGTGCAATCCCGACTGGTGGAATAGTTGCAGCTTTAGCCTCCGGCTATAGTGTTATTTTTAAACCGGCACCAGAAGCTGTTCATACAGGCGCGCTCCTTACAGAATTTTTTATTCAAGCAAACATCCCTCTTCATTTTGTAAGCTGTGAAGATGACCCTGTAGGCGCCTCTCTCATTCAACACCCGCTTCTCAAAACTGTGCTCCTGACCGGCTCTACAGCGACTGCTCGAAAGTTTCTCCAGCTAAGTCCTACCTTACGGCTTTTTGCAGAAACTGGTGGAAAAAACAGCATCATTGTGACACGGCTTGCAGATCGTGACCTTGCAGTCAGAGACATTGTGCAATCAAGCTTTGGCTATGCGGGGCAAAAATGTAGTGCTTGTAGCCTTGTGATCTGTGAAGAGGAGGTCTATAACGATCCACACTTTCGCATGCAACTTCTAGATGCAGCTAAAAGCCTTTATGTAGGAGAGGCCACAAATCTCGCAACGAAAATAAACCCGCTCATTAATGATCCAAGCCCACATCTTTTACAAGCATTGACAACTCTTGAGCCTCATGAAAGCTGGCTCTTGCAACCTGAAGTGAATCCTCATAATCCAAGACTTTGGAGCCCTGGCATTAAACTTGGTGTTCAAAAGGGAAGCTTCACCCATCAAACAGAATTTTTTGGCCCAGTGATTGGCCTTATGTGCGCAAAAAATCTTGAAGAGGCCATTTCCATTGCCAATGATACCCCTTACGGACTCACAGCAGGACTCCACTCACTTGATATCGAAGAGCATGCTTTTTGGATTGATCGTATTCAAGCCGGAAACCTTTACATCAATCGAGGCATTACAGGAGCGATTGTAGCAAGGCAGCCCTTTGGTGGCTGTAAAACAAGTAGTTTCGGTATTGGCATGAAAGCAGGATATGAGAATTACCTCCTGCAGCTCTATCAAGATGCATCTGCAGGCGAAGACTCCTACCAATACTTCTGGGATACCTATTTTTCATCTAACCACTTGTTAACTCATCTTACAGGAGAAGATAATATTCTTTTCTTCCGTGGCCATCCTAAGATTTTTGTATATGTTGAGAAGAATGAGGATACAACACTTCTTGAAAAGGCGGCACACATCACAAACACAGAGCTCATTATTTCAGGAAAAACTCTTTCTCTTGATGAATTTATGAAAGCAATTGAAGATGAGCCGGGCTGTCGAATTCGCTGTTTACAAACACCTCCAAAGAGTTACGCAGAAAAATGGATAAAGCACTGTATCTGCCTTGACATTGCCCCATCATCACCAAATGGAAGAATCGAATTACTCCACTTTGTGCGCGAAGTCTCCCTTTCTTATACCTATCATCGTTATGGAAATGTAATGGGAAAGTAAATTTATAAAAAAAATATTATACAATGTAAATAAAATTTTGATAAGGTGAGAAAAAAATGAGGAAAGAACGATGTCTTTCAAAATTTCTCCACATCCATCAGAATCTTCAACACCACCACTACCTCCTCGAAAAAAGCCTCCCGAATTAGGGCTGGGAGAAAAGATATGGAAAGCGCTCCAAAACTGTGCAGAGGCAATACAATCAGTCATCCACCGCATCTCTACAACGATTCAAGACTGCTTTTCAGCAAAATCTAAAAAAAGTCCTGACTTGAAAACAAAGACCATACAAAAGCTGCAACCAAACGATCAATCTAAAGTACAAATAGCTACTAGAGTAATGATTCCATCCCTCGAAGAAGAAGATGAAATCATAAAAAAATTTCAGGCTATAAAGCCTATAGCAGCTCCATCTACAAAACCCTCTGCTACGAAAGAAAAACCTGTTATTGATTCCCTACAGCTTGGAATGGGAGTGCAAAACTATGATCAATCTTGTTATGTTACTTCTGTCATTCAGGCGCTCAGGGTATCTGGCTTTCGAGATCTCCCCCCTCCTGAGAAAGATCCTCGGTCTATGACGGAGGTAGAAAAACAGCAAGAAGCACAATCTCTGTTACTCCGTAACGAGCTATTTCGCCTTTTAGATACTATGGAAGGAAAGAATGGACATATCAAGCGAACAATTACAAATGATGAAATCAATAATTTTAGAAAACTAGTTATTTCTCTTGGATTTGAACCACGTAGAGAGAGTAGAGAGACTTCCCAAGAAGATGCCGCAGAATTTTTCTCCTTTCTGATGACCCAGCTTGGCATGCCTCCCGTACAATACGTCAACCAGATTAAACATGAGCTGAAAGCAACTATACCACAACTAAAAAGTAGTCAAGATAACTCTCCGTATCTTCGAGTTGGTTTCAAGAAGGCTGCAAAACTTGAAGACCTTCTCTTTAACCAACAAGTGATGCATTCTGTACAGCTTCAAAATATACATCCAGAAGGAGATGGAGAGACTCTTTTTAATCCAGAAACAAAAGAAAAGATTCCCTTCTCTGCACTCAACCGCACGGTATACCAGCAGAATCGAGCCACAATAGATGTTAAGGCAACAGAGTCCTATCAACTTCCTGGTGATTGCGCTCCGCCACCTATCCTACCCATTGGCCTCAATCGCTTTAATAACTGGTCACAAAAATTAAAAAACCAAATCGCTATAGCCGAAGAACTCGACTTCCCTATCGCAGGCAAACCATCTGTAAGGGCCCATTATGAACTTTCAGCCATTGTAGTTCATGATGGACATTTTTCCTTCTCCGGCCATTATTTCACCTATGCCCCTAAAATCATTGAGGGGAGGAAAGTTTGGGTTGAATATAACAATGATCAGGTGCGCATTCATAAAGAACCCTCAAAGCAGGAAAGCGCCTCTCTCTTTTCATTCTTGCTCCCAGATACCCCTTATGAAACTGCCTCTAAAAATGGCTATCTCTTCTTCTACAAATTTACAGGCTATACAAGCGCAAAGAAGTAGAAAATAAAATCACATTTGTTCCCGTTTACGTTCACGTAATTCTTCTTTGATACCAGGTTCCATACAACCAGTAATTGCACTGGAAACAAGCCAAACTGCTGAGGTAATAGCAAAAGCAGATAGAGAAATGGGCGATTGTAGATCAAAAATTGGACAAGCAATCTTGCACACAAGACTTGCAAGAGTTGTGAGTTTGCTACACTCTCTGAGAGCAACTGCAGTATCAACAAGTATGAATGTATATTTTTGCAAAGAACTAAGCGCCTTGCTGTTATAGGAAGTAAATTTAGGAATAAGAATGTTTGAACCTTCAAACACTTCTACTTCATTTCGCTCTTTCCAAGAAGCAATAGCTGCTTCACAAGCAAAATTCTCAATAACTGGAGTACCACTACAACAGGTCAATGAAAAGAGACTCATCTTATAAGGACTAATAAACTCATAAGTGATAGGTCCGCCCTGTTCTTGATTTACGCCAATTTCCCACAAACTCCGCTTACGGCTCAATACCTCTCCCTCTTACAAGGCTTGGCATAAAAAATCTCCATTTTACTATCAAATTAGTAATTCAATTAAAATAACATAATTTTTACTAAAAAATCTACTTAACCCACACTTTTTTAATAATTCAATACTTATAGACAAAATTTTTACTATTTACTATAGTTATTAGTGCGATACCTAATATTTACCATGAAGGTGCAAAATGGTCACTGCAATTATCCCAGGTCAAATTCCTTATCCTTTTCTTGCAGTCAAACCACTTCCCATCCACCTACCCTCTTCATATAAAGGGCGATGTATTCGTTGGATACGACATGCAGTTTTTGTGGTTATTGATACAATCAAGCGACTCTTTCAAAAAGCTCTGGAAAATTTAAAGCTTGTACAAACAGCTAAGAGGTTCCCATTGCAGAAGGTAGCGGAAGAACACCTTTCTATGATTACAGGCTTTCTTGATACGCAAACTCTCATGCGGCTGACTGCAACAAATCATCACTTTCGTAGTGAACGAGTTGAGTTCTTAAAAGGCCACAATCAGGCGATGACTACGCTTATCAATTATCTCGGAAAAGATTTCAATAAACTACATGATGATGATAGAACTCTTCTTCAAAATGTCATTGGGCCTACCATTCACACTTTAGGTTATATACCTCACATCCAAGAGAGCAATCTGCCACGTTTAGAGCTGATTTGCACTTTTTTCCCTCACTTGCGCAACTTCGATTATCATCCCCTAGTAGGCGAACTCAGTCACATACTACGGCTTGCTCAACTTAAAAACCTGTATTATGATGGTTTGTTCGCTGAAGACCTTTATTTACCTCTACTTCTACATAAGCTACCAGAGATCGAGGAGCTACGCTTAAACGTTCTACTCTTCTCTGATAGTATAGTAGAGGCTATCATTCAAGAAGGCAAAAAAATTAAAAGCCTTACTCTAGGGAATTTGAGTTGTCTCAATGCAAATACAGTCCTACAAATTTTAAATAATATCCCTACTCTCGAAAAGATTTCTCTTGAATATTATTCTGCTACAGCTACAGCGAGTTGGATAGAAATCATAAAAAGCATCCAAAACATAAAAAACATAAAACAGCTGACGCTACATCGCCTTCCTGAAGAATTCAATTGGAGAGAATGTCTGCCTTATTTCCATCACCTTGAACACCTCACGATAGATAATCTGGCTCATGCTGCCCCCCAAGATAGTGATGTGCTTAACCTTATTACCCATCTCCCACAACTTCAAAGTCTACAAATAGGATGGTGTCCACGGCTTACAAGAGATGGTTTACAAAATATAGCCTTTGCTATCGCGAGAAAACCACAAAAGTTACAAAGCCTCATACTTGCCGGATGTACCCATTCCTCCAGTTACGATCCAATCGGATGGAGTAATCCTGGTGAGATAAGAGCTGATTACACTGAGTGTATAAAAATACTTCAGTCACACCTAAAAACAGTGGTCATTGATCATGAATATAGAAGAAACGATTTTAAAGATAAGTGTCAATCTCATCAGTAAGAGCATCCACTGAAATACTATGAGAGAGAAAATGGTGGAGGGGGTGGGATTCGAACCCACGGTACGATTTTAGTCGTACACACGCTTTCCAAGCGGGCTCCTTAAGCCACTCGGACACCCCTCCATCAAAAATTGGTGCGCCTAGAATACTCTTTTTACGATTTTTGAGAGTAGAAAAAAGAGAAAAAGCATACACTATTTCTCAATAGACCTCTCATAGATCAGGAAGCTGCATGCAAATTATAAAAAAATTAATTACAACCTTCTTTCTTCTCCTCCCTATACTTGCTGTAGCCGAGCCTACTTCTGTTCTGATTACTGTTGCCCCTTATACTGAGATTGTCCAAAAAATCGGTGGCGGTGCCATACAGGTGCTCTTAATCGTGCCACAAGGAGCAGACTCTCACAATTACGAGCCAACTTTTAATGAAATTCAAGCAATAAGTAAGGCTAAAATCTGGTTTTGTCTTGGAGAGCCTTTTGAAGCTCGGCTTCAGACCGCACTCCAAAGTCACAATAAAGCTATGATTGTCTCTGATTTACGAAAAAATCTTCACTTATCCTCTCACGACCATTGCCACTGTGATCATGTCGGCGGCTTTGACCCCCATATCTGGATGAGCCCAAAACTCATGATCACACAAGCGCAAACCATTGCGCAAGGACTTGCCGAAATTCTTCCAGAGAAAAAGTCCGAGATTGAGGAAAACTTGAAAAAAGTAATTAACGAGCTTCAGACACTCGACAAGTCTATTCGCAAAGAGCTCGAAAATGTACAAGGGGCAACCATTATGGTAGGTCATCCCTCCTACGGCTACTTTTGCGAGGAGTATCACCTGCACCAATTTCCTATTGAACAAGAAGGGAAAGATCCCACCGCCAAAGAGCTCACAACGATCCTAGAAGAGGGGCGTAAATTAAAAATTAAAAAAATATTTATTCAAGGCTATGGCCATAAAGGAGCGTCCCTTATCGCTCATGAAATTGGCGCTACCGTGACATGCTTGAATCCCTATTCACCTCACTATTTCGAGATGATGCTTGGGATTGCAAAAGAGTTTAAAGAGGCCAGCGAATGACTTCCACGCCTTCCTCTTCGCCTCTTCCCATCTCCATCCAAGATCTCTCCTTTGGCTATAATAAAGGCGAGCCTACCATTACCCATGCAACGTTTGATGTGAAAGAGGGTGAGTTCATAGGCATCATTGGTCCAAATGGGGGTGGAAAGACAACGCTCTTAAAACTACTGATGGGCTTTTTGGATCCCTGGAAAGGTTCCATTTCTATCTTCGGACAATCTCCAAAAAAGCATCCGAACGGCATTGCCTACGTCCCACAGCAGCTGCGTTTTGATAAGCAATTTCCCATCACAACATTCGAACTTGTTCTGGGAGGCCGCCTCTCAAATCTTCCTTGGTGGGGGTCTTTTTCAAAAGAAGATCGAGAAAGAGCTCTTCACTCTCTCGAACAGGTGCATTTGAGCGACTATGCTAAAAAACCTTTTGGAACACTCTCAGGAGGTCAAGCTCAGCGTGCTCTCATCGCAAGAGCTTTAACATCCAATCCAAAAATACTTCTCCTTGATGAGCCAACATCTAGTGTCGATGCACAAGCAGAAGCTGATATTCATGAACTCCTCTCTAAAATTCGCAAAAACCTCACGATCCTCATGGTCACTCATGATATCCGTTCAGTCATCAATCACGTTGAACGTGTCCTCTGCGTACAAGGAAGAGTCGAATCGATGAGCCCTGCAGAACTTTGCGAACACTTTGCGCTCGGGCTCTACCATTTTCCATTAATTCAAACCCCTCAATCTCACTTAACATAAGCTTATGACCTCATTTTTTGAAGCACTTGCTACAAACCATCTCCTTCTTTGGGCAACGCTTGCTGGCCTTGCAGCATCTGTTGCTGGCGGCATTATGGGATCTTATGTTGTTGTGAAACGGATTGCGTTCATTTCTGGATCAATTTCCCACTCTGTACTCGCAGGAATTGGTCTTTTTTTATGGCTTGAGAGAACCCATGGCATCACCTGGGTGTCTCCTTTAAGTGGAGCTCTTATCGCGAGCATTCTCTCTGCACTTTTAATCGGCTGGATCCATATGTCCTACCGCCAGCGCGAAGACTCTGTTATTGCAGCTGTCTGGTCTATTGGCATGGCAGTGGGTGTCCTTTTCTTATCTCTCACCCCAGGGTTTACTACAGAACTTGCCAATTTTTTAGTGGGCAATATTTTATGGGTATCCCCGCATGATCTTTTGGTACTGACAATACTTGATGTGATTGTGATTGCGATTGTAGCTCTTCTATATGAACGGCTTCTTGCCATCTGCTTTGACGAAGAACAGGCTCGTTTGCAAGGCCTTCAAGTCAATAAGCTCTATATCCTTCTACTTACCCTCATCGCCATTACAGTCGTGCTCCTCATGCAGGTGGTAGGAGTAATCCTCGTCATGACCATGCTCACAATCCCTGCAACGATTGCCAACCTCTTTACCAAACAACTTTCAAAAATGATGGTTCTATCTGTTTTTTTGAGTTGTATATTTTCTTTTTTAGGAACTTTTCTTGCTTTCCACTTAGACTTACCGGTAGGAGCGACGATTGCACTCCTCACAGGCGCAAGTTACGTCATTTCACTCGCCTTTAGAAAATAAAAAAGGCCTTGGAATTTCTTCCAAAGCCTTGGATGTATGGAAAGAGAGGGATTTGAACCCTCGATACCCGATTAAGGGTATACGTCCTTAGCAGGGACGCGCTTTCGGCCACTCAGCCATCTTTCCATTAAAACTTTACT
>JAQGPK010000178.1 GCA_028293095.1 Chlamydiia bacterium
ACACAGCTGAACTTCCAGAAAAGCGTAAAGAATTTGATGTAATGGCAAAAGATGTCATCCCTAAAGATTTGGAAGCAAAGCTTACAGCGCTACCAATTAAAGCGCCAACGTCTGGTCGCAAAGCATCTCAAGAAACGCTTCAACTTCTAGGAACACTTCTTCCTCAGCTCTACGGTGGATCTGCTGATCTTTCCTGTTCTGATCTTACGATGATGAGTCAGTTTCCTGTCATTGCTCCTGGAGTATTTAAAGGACGTAATATTAAATATGGCGTGCGTGAGTTTGGTATGGCAACGATTGCTACGGGCCTTAGAGAAACCAAAATGATCGATCCCTATATTGGAACTTTTTTGACCTTCTCTGATTACATGCGAAATGCAATACGACTTGCAGCACTGATGAAAACAAAAGTGATTTATCAGTTCACGCATGATTCGATCTTTTTAGGTGAAGATGGTCCGACACATCAGCCAATCGAACATTTTTCAACTCTACGTGCAATTCCAAATCTTCATGTCATTCGTCCTTCTGGTGTCCATGAGGTCAAGATGTCATGGATTGCTGCTTTGAACTATGAGGGCCCAACAGCCATTATTCTTTCGAGACAAAATATTCAAGAGGTTCCAGCGACTCAAGTGCCTTATGCGCAAGGTATGGGACGTGGTGGATATATCGTGAAAAAAGAGACAGCTGCACCACAATTTACATTGATTGCAACAGGATCTGAGCTTCCTCTTGCGATGAATGTTGCTGTTGAACTTGAAAAATTAAGCAAGCCAACGAGAGTTGTTTCTATGCCATGTGTCGAGCTCTTTGATCAACAGCCAGCAGAGTATAGGGCATCAGTTCTTGGTGGCAATATTGGTAAGCGTATCAGCATTGAAGCGGGTATTGATATGAGCTGGTATAAGTACATTGGACTAGATGGTATCGCGATTGCCATGGAGCGCTTTGGGGCATCTGCTCCTGCGAGTGAGCTTGCAAAAGAGTTTGGCTTCACAGTTGATGCCATCCTCGAACGCATTCTTTAACGCAGAATAACTATGTAAAGGTTCCTGGTAATGGTTTCAATTGATTTTATTGCCACAGAGAATACAGAAACAGAGAAATTAAATTTTCTATCAGGAAAAATTATTGGAGCTGCTATTGAAGTTCATCGGGTATTAGGTCCCGGTCTTCTTGAATCAGCGTACGAGGCTTGCCTAGTGTATGAACTGAAACTAATGCAACTGAATGTAGATCAACAGAAATTATTGCCAGTTTTTTATAAGGGGACGATACTTGATAACGGGTATCGTCTTGATCTAGTTGTAGAAAGTCAAGTGATCATAGAGGTAAAAGCTATTAATAGTGTATTGCCAGTACATAAAGCTCAGTTGCTTTCGTACTTAAAGTTATCTGGTTGTAAAGTAGGACTGCTTATCAATTTTAACGAACAGATTCTTAAAAAAGGCATTCATCGTATGAGGTTATAATTGGTTAGGGAATTTGCAAAAGGGTAAGTACTTAATGGTGTCGCTAATTATTTTTTACCACAGAGATCACAGAGGGCACAGAGATTTTTTATAAGAATTTTATGGTTAGCACTTTATAAATTGTCTCTCTGTGTTCTCTGTGGTAAAAAATAATTCAAGGTGCCGTAGCTAAGTTATCCTTGTATACAACTCTAATCTAATTCTCAAATTGAATCTGTGATCTTTGTGATGAATGCTTTAGATTAAATAGATTAAATGAAGTGGTGCATGAATAATTTGTTGCTAAAGGCTTTGAAGGCGGAAAACTTTGGGAAAAGGCCTCCTGTATGGCTAATGCGTCAAGCTGGCAGATACATGGCAAGCTACCAGAAATTACGCGAAAAGCATAGCTTTTTAGGGCTGTGCAGAGAGCCTGAATTGATTGCGGAGGTCACAGAACTTCCGATTAAAGAGTTTGGCTTTGATGCAGCTATTTTATTTTCCGATATTTTGCTCATTACCGAGGCATTAGGAGCGCACCTTCATTTTGAAGAAGGCAAAGGACCGATTTTACAACCCACTCTTGAAAGTGGCGCTGATGTGGAAAAGCTCTATGGCCGCTCTGCGATGCCACTGCTTTCGCATGTAGTTGATGGCGTTCGTCTTCTCAAAGAAAGACTAGATGTTCCTCTCATTGGTTTTGCGGGAGCGCCTTTTACAGTTGCAAGCTATATGATTGAAGGGAAGTCTACCCGGGACTTTGCCAAAACCAAGAAATGGATGTTTAATGATCCCAAAAGCTTTCATGAGCTTTTGACAATTATTGCAGATATGACTGCGGACTACTTGAATCATCTGATCGATGCAGGATGCGATGCCATTCAGCTCTTTGATTCCTGGGCACACGTGCTACCGGCAAAACAGTGCGAAGAGTTTTCTTTTTATTATATGAGGCGCATACAGCTAAAACTTAAGAGCTGTCCTCTGATTCTCTTTTGTAGAGGATCTTCAATATTTTATGAAGGACTTGCAGCTCTTTCTCCTCAGGGGATTGGGCTTGATTGGCAGTGTGATATTGCAGCTGTTCGAAAAAAGCTTCCGCAAATAGTTCTTCAAGGGAATTTAGATCCTGATATCTTACTTGCTGACTCGCATGTTGTGGAGAAAGAAGTTAAATCTTTACTTGAGAAAATGCGAGGAGATCCTGCCTTTATTTTCAATTTGGGTCATGGCATTTTGCCTACAACTCCCGAGAAAAATGTGAAAACGTTGGTAAGGTGTATTCATGAATTTGCATAGCCGTAGGATAGTATGGTTACTGTAACCATCGAAGAGCTCTTACAATTAAATAAGCCAATCCCTCGTTATACAAGCTATCCGACAGCACCTGAGTGGACTGACTTTTCTTCAGCCTCTTATGAAAGCGCTTTGAAAAACCTCTCTGAGCCTTTATCTCTTTATGTACATATTCCTTTTTGTAAGACCATGTGTCTCTATTGCGCCTGTTCTGTTGTCTTGAATCGCAGGCCAGAAAATGAAGAGAAATATGTCTCTTATCTTCTAAAAGAGATCGAGCTTGTCGCTCAACTCTCTGGACGCAAAAAAGTAACGCAACTGCATTTTGGTGGAGGCACACCAACGCAGCTTACGGAAGATCAAATCACTCGTATTATGCATAAATTACAAGAGTCTTTTGATATTGATCCACAAGGGGAGATCGCCATCGAGATTGATCCACGAACGGTGATGGATGGTAAGAAGCTTGCGTGTTTGCGCCGCCTTGGCTTTAATCGCGTGAGTTTTGGCGTGCAGGATACCGATCCAAAAGTACAAGAAGCGGTCAAACGTCGTCAGAGTTATGAAATGACCAAAAGTGCCTATCTACAGGCGCGCGCTTTAGGTTTTAGTGGAATTAGCATTGATCTGATTTATGGGCTGCCTTATCAGACGGTAGAAACATTTCGGGAGACTGCTTTACGGATCATTGAGCTTCGGCCAGATCGCATTTCACTCTTTTCATACGCCAAAGTCCCATGGCTCAAAGCACATCAAAAGGCAATCCCTGAGCATACACTCCCTACGACTGATGAAAAATTCCAGATCTATCTTCTCGCAAGAAGTCTCTTCATTGAGGCAGGCTATCGGGCAATTGGAATGGATCATTTTTCGGTGACAGGTGATGAGCTTGACTTAGCGTATGGAACTAAAAACCTCAAAAGAAACTTTCAAGGATATAGCGTCTGTAAGGCGGATAATATGCTTGGGTTTGGAGTGACGGCTATTGGGTATGCAGATAATGCCTATGTGCAAAATATCAAAGATCTTACACTCTATTATCAGGCGATCGATGAACGAGCTCTCCCTGTACATCGAGGAAGAGTGCTTACTGATGATGATGTAATGCGAAAGTATGTGATCTATGAGATCATGTGCGCTTTTTCACTTGATAAAAAAATATTTGAAAAAAAATTTCACTGCTCTTTCGATCAGCTCTTTCTACAAGAACGAGAGCGCTTAGAAAAATTACCGGATCTTGTTATTGATACGAAAGAGTTTATAAAAGTTACTCCCAAGGGAGAATTATTTATACGGAATATCGCCTCCTGCTTTGATCGCTACCTTCATGAGCCAGGCGTGACCCGCAAATTTTCCCAAAGTGTATAAACATTTATGAAAAAGAAAGTACTCATTGTCGGAGCTGGAATTTCTGGTCTTAGTCTTGCCTGGTATCTCCAAGGCCAGGATGTAGATATTACTCTTGTAGAGGCCTCTTCTCGAGTAGGGGGATGGATCCAGACCAAAATAATTAATGACTTTCTGTTTGAATGTGGACCAAGAAGCTTTCGAGGCCAGCTCCCTCTGATCGAGGAGCTTGGTTTACAAGGAGAGCTGATTCAAGCCTCTGCCCATACAAAATATTTAGCTTATCAAGGAAGGCTTGAAAGGGTGCCAGATGGCCCTCTCTCTTTTTTGACAACACAGCTTGGTCGTAAGTGTCTTTCTGCCATGCTGACCTATCCTTTTCGTAGAAAGCAAACAGAGGGTGATGAAACTGTTGCTAGCTATTTTGAAAAACGCTTTGGGAAAGACTTTGTCGATACATTCATCGATCCTTTATGCGCTGGTATCTATGCATCCGAGCCTTCTTTACTTTCAATGAAAGCCTGTTTTCCAAAACGCGCTCGTTCTAAAGGTATTTTCTCCTTTCGATCGGGCATGGAAACGCTTCCCAAAAAAATGGCCTCTCTTCTGGATGCGGATATCATCTTAGACTCTCAAGTTGTCGCTTTTCAAGAATATAGAGATGGAATTGAGGTGATGTGTGGGACTAATAAAAAAATGTTTTGCGATGAGCTCTTTTTTACTGTTCCAATTCCTGGAGTCTCTCCGGAAGTTGCTACAAATTCAGTAGTCACTGTGTCGCTGGGATATAGTGAATCACATCGTAACTTTTCAGGTTTTGGCTTTTTAGCATCCTCGAAAGAGGAAAAATACCTTTTAGGTGTTGTATTTGATTCTGCAGTTTTCCCTGAGCAGAGTGGTCCCTATAAAACGAGACTTTCTGTTATGATGGGAGGATCCAAAGCCCGAGAGCTTCTTCTGTGGGATGAGGCCGCTTTAAAAGAGCTAGCTCATTCATTTGTAAAAAAATATTTAAGGTTTGAAAAGACACCTTTGATGTCTGAAGTTACAAAATGTGAAGATGCAATTTATGCTTATTCGGTGGGTCATCTGGCAAGAGTACCGCCTATTTCCTCTCGAAAAATCCAGAATTTAGGGGCTCATTTATATGGGGTTTCGATTCCAGATTGTATAAAGAGTGCGGCTGCATTTGCAAAAAATCGGCAGAGCTCCTAATGTAGAAATAACCAACATTTCAAAGGTGAAGACCGATGTTTGATAAATTTACTAATAGAGCAAAGCAGGTCATTAAGCTTGCGAAGAAAGAAGCACAGCGCATGAACCATAACTATTTAGGCACTGAGCATATTTTGCTCGGGCTTTTAAAACTAGGTCAAGGCATTGCGGTCAACGTCCTTCGCAACATGAACATCGATTACGAAATCATTCGCTCAGAGGTTGAAAAACTTGTTGGATTTGGTCCTGAAATACAACTCTATGGAGAGCCTGCTCTTACTGGAAAAGTAAAAAAAGTTATTGAATTTGCAAATGAAGAAGCAGTACAACTCAATCACAATTATGTTGGCACAGAGCATCTTCTATTAGGTCTTCTTCGTCAAACAGATGGCGTCGCCGCACAAGTGCTGGAAAATTTAAACGTAAATTTAAAAGAAGTTCGTAAAGAAATTTTGAAGGAACTTGAATCTTTTAATTTACAGCTGCCGCCTTCGGCGTCCACAAGTTCATCACAACAGTCGTCTTCTGGTTCAGGGCCCTCAGGTAAAGGATTTAAGGAAGGGTATGGACCAACAGGTGGGGCGAATGCTGATAAACTCCAAGCATTACGTGCATATGGCCAAGACCTGACTGAAATGAGCCGCGAAGGGAAATTAGACCCAGTTATCGGGCGTAAAGAAGAGGTCGAGAGACTGATTTTAATCCTTTGCCGAAGACGGAAGAATAATCCAGTACTCGTAGGCGAGGCTGGTGTTGGAAAGACGGCGATTGTAGAAGGACTTGCGCATGCAATTGTGAAGGGAGAAGTTCCGGATGTCCTGCGTAAGAAGAAACTCATCGGTCTTGATCTTCCTTTGATGATTGCAGGAACGAAATATCGCGGTCAGTTTGAAGAGCGTATTAAAGCCGCTATGGATGAGATCCGCAAGCATGGAAATATCATTCTCTTTATTGATGAGCTTCATACAATTGTTGGGGCGGGGGCTGCAGAAGGGGCGATCGATGCATCGAACATTCTAAAACCTGCGCTTTCGCGTGGTGATATCCAGTGTATTGGCGCGACAACAATTGATGAATATCGCAAGCACATTGAGAAAGATCCAGCACTTGAAAGACGTTTTCAGAAAATTATCGTGCAGCCTAACTCAGTCTCCGAAACGATTGAAATTTTGGATGGGTTGAAGGTGAAATATGAAGAGCACCATCGCTGTCACTACACACCATCATCGATTACATCGGCTGCGATCCTTTCAGATCGCTATGTGCATGGTCGCTTCTTACCAGATAAGGCCATTGATCTTCTCGATGAAGCAGGCGCTATGATGCGCATCTCAATGATGCATCAACCCATTGATATCACAAAGTTTGAGACGGAAATTGAAGAGGCGCGTCTTTCAAAAGAAGAGGCCATTAGCAAACAAGAATATGAAAAGGCTGCAAAACTTAGAGATACGGAAAAAACACTTCGTGAAAAACTGCAGCAGATTCGTGCTGAGTGGGAAGTGAACAAAGAAGAACATGAAGTGACTGTGGATGAAGAAGATGTGGCGGCAGTCGTTGCCAAGCAAACAGGCATTCCTATTTTTAGACTCACTGAAGGTGAAGCTCAGAAGATTTTGAAACTTGAAGATACTCTTAAGGGCGGTCTGATTGGTCAAGATGACGCTGTGAGTCTTGTTTCCAGAGCTATTCGCAGAAGCCGCGCTGATATTAAGGATCCAAAGCGTCCGATTGGAGCATTTCTCTTCTTAGGGCCAACAGGCGTGGGTAAAACCTTGCTTGCTAAACTTCTTGCAGTTCATATGTTTGGGGGTGAGGATGCCCTTATTCAGCTTGATATGTCAGAGTACATGGAAAAATTTGCAGTCAGCCGTATTATGGGATCGCCTCCAGGATATGTTGGATATGAAGAGGGTGGTCAATTAACTGAACGAGTGCGTCAACGACCTTATAGTGTTGTTCTCTTTGATGAGATCGAGAAAGCGCATCCTGATATCATGGATATTCTTCTTCAGATTCTTGAAGAAGGAAGGCTTACAGATACTTATGGAAGAAAGGTAGATTTCCGCAATACGATCGTTATCATGACATCAAACGTCGGAGCTGATCTGATCCGTAAAAATACAGAGATTGGCTTTAGTGCAAAAGAGGGTATTCCTGACTACAATAGTATTCGTGAGAAAATCGAAGGGGCAGTGAAGAAAAACTTCAAGCCTGAGTTTCTTAATCGCCTTACAGATGTTGTAATCTTCCAACCTCTTGCAAAAGAAGCACTCCGCCATATTGTCGATCTTGAAATCAAGAAGCTACAAGATAGACTTGTACGAAAAGAGATTTTTATTACGCTTACAGAAAAAGCGAAAGAGTTTCTCGTTGAGCGCGGTTATCAGCCTGAAATGGGCGCACGTCCTCTCAGACGTGTGATTGAGCAGTATGTTGAAGATCCGCTTGCCGAAAAGCTTTTGAGAAAACCCGATGAAAGCTTCCGCTCAGACATTGTGTTGCAAGATGAAAAACTTATATTAGTTGATTCTCAAGTAGAAGCTGTGACTCCTGCGAAAGAGCCAAAAGAGCCAAAAGCTGCCAAGGCAAATAAAAAGGTCAGCTCAAAAGCTGCAGGGTAAGAGGAAGGGTCTTTTTTATCATTTATAGAAGAGAATGATATCTTTCTCTTCTATAAATGGGCGAGCTGCCTATCCAGTTAACGGAGATTGGCGCCTTTGGCGAAAGAAGTGCCGCTTTACTTCCTTCTTTAAGTAACGTAACAAGAGACTCGGAAACCTCTTTGCTTTTTTGAAGGGTTTCCAATTCTTTAAAAAATAAATTAGTAATGACACCAGGAGCAAGTTTATTTTCCTTTTTTGACTCACTAAGAGCAGTATCAAATTTTTTTAAAATAAAAATAGCTATGTTATTAGAAATCCTTCCTTCCTTTTCGCCTTTTTGTATCCATTCATTAAATCGAGCAGAAGAAACGTTACTATCTACTGGTTGCATATAAATTCTCTTGGCTATAATTAAAATAATTAATATTTTATCATAATTATTATTTAATTACTATAAAAATCCATTATATTTATAAATTAAGAATATATACAGAGCAAAGTATAGTAATAGTTTATCGAAAAACAATTTTTATATTCTAAGATCGGAAATAGGATTTGATTACCATTGATATAGAAATATTGATCGATTTTATTTTTAAGTTTGTATATATTTCCTTTACTTTCAAAATAAAAGAGAAATATATGAATCCAAAATATTATTTTAAACCGATAGTCTCTGCCCATGATAAAGTAACGTATACACCAGCTTCTACAACATCTTCTCAAAATACACCAGTAAATCAGGGAATTATGCAGGGACATACAGTGACACACTTGGATACTGAGAGTGATACAATGTTGCAGGAAATAGCTGAGGCTATGACTCATTGTGGAAAAGGGCAATCACAGCTCGATCGACAGGTAAAACCAGAAAAACTACGTATCAAATCTCAGAGTGAAAGTAGAGTAAGTGAAACACCAAGGCGGATACTTTCGCAATTTCAGCCACTACAAAGCAGTTTTGTATTTATTCCACCTATGCCTCCCGCAAAACTTCTTGAACAGCGGATTTGTGAATTAGGAAGTATTGTTGATTACGAAACGGGTGAAATTTATAGTAAGGTTCAAGCATGCCTACAGCAGTATGGAAAATATATTAGGGAGTTTAGAAGTCCGCTGAGGGAGTGTTCCCCTAATGATTTAAAAATTCTCTTTAAGAGTTGTCCAAATCTTCAAAAGCTTACACTCTGTGATCAGCTGATTACTGATGAGTGTCTTAAAATCATCGGAGAGCATTCCTCGATTATTTCGCTTGATCTTTCAGGAAACCCAGATATTACAGATAGCGGTCTTGCCTATCTTGCTCCTTGTATACATCTTACCCATCTTCATTTATATGGACTTGTACATCTTACCAATCAAGCGTTAGAAGTAGTCGGAAAGTTGAAGGAGCTTGAATTTTTAGACATTGGTGGAGAAGATGACTCGGCTACACTGGTTTTTTATGAAAAAATGACTGATAAAGGACTTTTGTGCTTGCAAAATCCAAAGTTACGCACTCTCTATCTTACAGATCTTAATTACGTGAGTGATACGGGAATACAATCGATTCTAAAGGCAAGCCAAGGACTTTCAAAGGTTACTATTAAAGCGTGTCAGCGAATGACAGATAGGAGCCTTCAGGCTTTTGCTGGCCACTCAGCTCTGGAAAAGGTGCATATTATCAAGTGTGACAGCATTTCTGCAGCAGGAATAAAGACTCTCCTAAATGATCGACCAAATCTTGATCTTCGTATAGAGCGTTGTCGTTTCATATCTAGTCAAACATTTGAACGAATGAAAAGCAAATAGTCGATTAAGCTTTACTGGATATTTTTAGAGTAAGCCAAAGCTCGATGGAAAGTTAAGATAAAAAGACTCACCTTATAGTTAGTTAATAAGGTGAGTTATTAAATCTCTTATAGTACTCTAACTCCCGTTAAAAACTACCGTTTTCCAAGGTTCATAAGTTGACTTGCTAACAAAGCCTCTTTGGCACCTGGAAAAAGTGTATCTATCGCTAGTACTTTCTCAAAATGAGGAATAGCCGCTGCAAAACTACCTTCTTGTTGGAGCAAGGTACCTAGTTGGAAATGAGCAATGCTACAATTTGGATCGGCTGTAATAGCCTTTTCAAAATGAGTTTTAGCTTCGGCAGTTGCTCCTTCCATATGTAAATGCATGCCTTGTGATGTAAGGGCAGATATGTCCGTTGGATTCTGATCTAAAGCGCGTTGGTAATATTTTCTAGCTTCTTTTTGGTTGCCTTGGGCATCGAGTACAAGTCCTATAAGACTAAGGGTTTTGCTATCAGCTGGATTTTGTTCAAGAGCTTTCTCAAGATGTATGTGAGCGAGAGCATGATTGCCTTGGAGATAAAGCTGCTGTCCTATTCTAAAATAATTTTCAGGAGGAACTATTGAAGACGAAGATGAAAATGATGATGAAGAGCTGCTAGCGTGTTGTATCTCATTCACGCTCTCTTCTTCTGTAGGTATACTTTCCAAATCCGATGAGCTAAAGAAATCACCCATGGATACGTTTAAATACGATTTCAGGATGTCTCTTTCAGTATCTGATAGTCCATTATTTATACAAAGGTTTGTCAGCTGTTTACAAAACTTGAGGTAACTAATATCTTTTATTGACAAACGACGAAGACTATCAAGCCTCAATTTCTTCAGTGATGCGCATTTTGTTGCAAGATCATCAAGGGTGAGACCTGTGACTTTATCATCTATCGGTACATGTAGTGTATGAAGCTGAGGGTGATTAGTAGCTATAACACCTATCTCCACATTTGATAGAGGATTTTGCCTATTTAAACGTAAATCAGTAAGCTGAGGGCAGCCTGCCGCTATTTTTTGAATTCCTTTCTCAGTGAAGGCAGTGTCTTTGCTGTAAGACGATATTTCCAGCTTCCTAAGATTTGGGCAATAGCTGCCTATTTCATTTAGCATAGCATCGTCGGTAGAATGTCTTAGAATAATGGAAAAAATCTTTTTACAACACATAACAAGTTCTCGTATCCCTTCATAGGTATAATTACCCGCTTCTACAGATAACTTTTCAAGCTCTGGACAGTTTTTAGCTATGGTATGAAGAACTTTATCAGAGGGACTCCAAAAAAATAAGACTTTTATCTTTCGGGAATGTGAAGCTATATCCTCTACTGTGTCTGATGGTATGTTGCAACAAGAAGTCAAATTCAAGTAAGTGAGTTGGCCACCTTTAGCAATTGC
>JAQGPK010000191.1 GCA_028293095.1 Chlamydiia bacterium
CGATTCATACAAGTGGAACGATCATGATTGGATGGAGAGACGAAAAAGAGAGACTCTGAATCGCCCAATCAATATTTACGAGGTGCATCTCGGCTCTTGGAAGAGGCGTCATGGCCATTTTCTGACCTATCAAGAGCTTGCTCATGAACTTGCTATTTACTGCAAAGAGATGGGCTTTACGCATATTGAGCTCATGCCAATTGCAGAGCATCCTTTAGATGAGTCTTGGGGCTATCAAGTGACTGGATTTTTAGCAGTAACTTCCCGATTTGGCGCGCCTCAAGACTTTCAATATTTTGTCGATCACATGCACCAGAATAATATCAGCGTGATTATCGACTGGGTCCCAGGCCATTTTCCAGTAGATGACTTTTCACTTTCCCGCTTTGATGGAACCTGTTTGTATGAGCATGAAGATCCAAGACAGGGCTTTCACCCACATTGGTCAACTAATATTTTTAATTTTAATCGGCGTGAGGTCTCTTCATTCCTGATGGCAAGTGCGCTGCTCTGGTTGGATGTCTACCATGTTGATGGATTACGGGTCGATGCGGTTGCTTCTATGATCTATTTGGATTATGGCCGAGCAGAAGGGGAGTGGATTCCCAATCGTTTTGGTGGTAAAGAAAATTTAGATGCCATTGAGTTTTTAAAACATGTGAACTCAATTGTACATGAACGCTTTCCCGGAGCGCTGACGATTGCTGAAGAGTCAACATCCTTTCCAGGGATCACGCACCCTCTTGCATCGCAAGGCATCGGATTTGATCTCAAATGGAATATGGGCTGGATGAATGATACATTGCGCTATTTTTCGAAAGATCCCATGTATCGCCATCATCATCATAATGACCTTACATTTGGCCTTCTCTATGCGTTTTCTGAAAAGTTTGTATTAGTTCTTTCCCATGATGAGGTAGTGCATGGTAAGAAAAGTCTATTGAGTAAGATGCCGGGAGATTTGTGGCAGAAATTTGCCAATCTTCGCCTTCTCTATAGCTATATGATGTGCATGCCAGGTAAAAAGCTGCTCTTTATGGGTGGTGAGATAGGGCAGTGGAATGAGTGGTTCTCTGGAGGAGAGGTAGAATGGCTTCTCTTACAATATCCACTCCACGCAGGGATGCAGAAAATGGTTAAAGAGCTCAATCACCTCTATCTTAGAGAGCATGCTCTTTGGGAAAATGATTGGACATCCTCTGGTTTTGAGTGGGTCGATTTTCGAGATGAAAAAAATAGCGTGATTTCCTTTAGACGTAAAGTAGCTCTAGGAAAAAACGACGTTACAGAGCTTTTTTGCGTGCTAAACTTTACTCCTCAGTACCAGGAAAAGTATGTCATTCCTTTACGAGGAGTAATAGAAATCAAAGAACTTTTTAATTCTGATGATGAGCGCTATGGCGGCTCTGGTAAGGTATTGGAGAAAGTTGAAATTATCCATGAGGGTACGGCAATAGAGTTGAACTTACCACCACTTGCGTGTATGATCTTCACTCTTAAAATGAATCAAAACATATAAAGCACGATCATGGTAACAAGACAAGACTACGAAAAACTGTGTGATGAAGTCTGGAAACATAACAGGCTCTATTTTCAAGAAGGCAAGCCGATCATCTCTGATGATGAGTATGACCGCCTTGTGCGAAAACTTGAAGCAGTTGAAGAGACGCATCCTGAGTGGATTTCAGCCACTTCTCCAACACAGCGCGTTGGGGAAAAACCACTTGCTGGATTCTTAGATGTGAGCCATAAAAAGCCAATGCTGTCACTTGAAAAAGGATTTACAAAAGAAGAGCTTGAAGACTTTGATGCTAGGGTAAAGCGCATCTTGAGTGTCAAACAGGTAGAGTATACTGTTGAGGTGAAGATGGATGGTCTTGCAATCTCTGTACTTTATGAAAAAGGACAGTATAAGCAGGCGATCACACGAGGTGATGGGAAGGTGGGGAGTGATGTCACGCAGAATCTTAAAACACTTCATGGGCTGCCTCTTCGCTTAACACAAGAAAATATTCCAGATACCTTGGAAATACGAGGAGAGGTCTTTTTACCAAAACAGGGCTTTGAAAAGATGAACGAAGAGCGAGCAAAGCTTGGAGAGCCACTCTGGGCAAATCCTCGCAATGCTGCAGCCGGTTCTTTAAAACTGTTAGATCCAAAAGAGGTTGCCAAACGTGTGGAGCTCTCTGTCACTTTTTATGGAGTCGTGTATGAACCTGCTCTGCCCATCAGAAAGCAGTCAGAGGTGAATGAGTATCTTAAATCTCTCGGTCTTTCAACGCTTCCTTATCATAAACTCTGCCATTCAATTGATGAAGTCATGGAATATGCCGCAGAAATTGAGAAAAAGCGGGTAGACCTTCCATTTGGTATTGATGGCATTGTGCTGAAAGTTGATGATCTACGAGCCTACGAAGATCTTGGAACAACTGGGAAACACCCACGCGGTGCGATTGCTTATAAATTTGCCGCAGAACAGGCCTGGACAACAATCAAAGATATTACGGTGCAAGTTGGTCGTACTGGCGTACTCACACCAGTTGCCGAGCTTGAGCCAGTGCTACTTGCAGGCAGTACGATTGCAAGAGCGACACTGCACAATTTCGATGAACTTGCTCGCAAAGATATTCGAGTCGGAGATTATGTTGCCGTTGAAAAGGGAGGGGATGTCATCCCTAAAGTGTTACAGGCAGATCCAAGTAGGCGTAACGAGAGCTCAAAGCCCTTCCATATTCCAAAAACATGTCCTGCATGCCAAAGCACAGTTTATAAAGATCCGCAAGAAGTGGCCTATCGTTGCGTGAATCCAGTCTGTCCTGAACAGGTGTTACGAGGATTGACACACTTTGTCTCTAAAGATGGTTTAGATATCGAAAATCTTGGAGAAAAGGTCATGGAGCAGCTTTTTTTAAAGGGCTTTGTTAAATACCCTTCTGATATTTTTTCTTTAACACGTGAGCAACTTGCACAGCTTGATAATTTTAAAGAAAAATCTATTAATAATCTCCTAGAGAGTATTGAAAAGGCTAAAAAGACAACGCTTGCACGTTTGATTATGGCGCTCGGCATTCGACATGTAGGAATACAGGCAGCAGATCTCATCGCAAACCACACAGGATCTATTGAGAAGCTTTTGCAGATAAGTAAAGAAGAGCTTTTAGAGTTGCAAGGCGTTGGTGAAAAGGTGGCCAGTTCTTTTGTAGAGTACTTTGCAAATAGAGAAAATCAAAAGCAGATGCAGCTATTTCAAGAGCGAGGCCTAGAGTGTACAAGCGAGGATTTTACAGCATTTCAGGGACATCCTTTTTATAATAAACTTCTTGTATTGACTGGCACACTTCATAGCCTTTCACGCCATGAAGCTGAGAGGAAAATTAAAGCAGTAGGCGGAAAAGTATCAGATTCAGTCGGTAAAAAGACCGACTTTGTTGTTGTTGGAACGGATGCTGGATCAAAATTTGAAAAAGCGAAGAAATTAGGTATACCCGTTCTAACAGAAGATGAATTTCTACAAAGGTACAGCGCTCACCATGTTACAACTGCGTAATTATACAAGCATTCAAAATGCAGTAGGATCTTCCTTAGTTGACACTCATCTTAAGGCAGCGACGACTCCTGGAAATTTACACACTTCACCAGTTAGACTTTCTGAGGCTGTTGTTGGCTCTTTCTGCCTTTTATTTAGTGCTACAATGACTTGCAAATATTTGAAGGCAAGAAGATGGAGGGCGGCAGCTGTTGGTGTCGTTGCAACAACTGTGTTTACGGCCTTTGTTGCTTGTGTCGTCACGACAGGTGTCTCGAAGTCGGAATAATGATTTTTATTTTATGTGATGTCGTTCGCGTACTGATGCTGGAGAAGTATCTTTCGAGATTCTCCAGCAATAGAAATTTATTTAGATCACGTATTCACTCGCTGCTTTTCTTAATTTTTCAATTAAACTATTTGTTTTAAGAAGAAGTTCAGTAATTTTCTGCAGTAATAGCTCTCTTAGATTCGTATAGCCACATGCATTTGCTGCATTTAAGAGCGCTTCTCTATTACAATCGTTCAAGTCAGCAGCAGTAAGTGATGCTACTCTTTCAAAAAGTTGTGCTTCGCACTTAACTCTAATGTCTTGGGGAAGATTTTTGAGTTGAGTGAGGATCTCAGCATCCAGTAAATCTACAGTTTTCGTCGATGTGAACGTTTCTAAAAAAAGATGGGTTGCAAGAGGAATATGTTCTGATTTTTTTAATAAGTTTACGCCAGTTCTATTAAATTCAGAATTGAATAGTGCTTTTATTACAATATCTTTATCGCTAAAATCTTCTGGTTTTGTTGATTTTGCGATAATAGCAAGATGCTTTTCACACTGAGCTTTCTCTTTTAGAGGGAGTTTGCGCATTTTTTGCACTACAGTTAGATCAACCAATTCTAGTGTTGGAAGCTTTGTAAAAATATCAGAAAATTTTTTGATACCTTTTTGTGTTGTAAGATCCGCCTCTGTAAGTGCAGTCTGAAGGTAGAGTGACCTAGTAATACTAGATCTCGCTTCTTCTATTTCGGGGAAATGTCCATTATGTAAGAAGAAACCAATTCTTTCAGACAGCCTAGCGGTGACGGATTGTGCTAAAAACTGCCACGGTTGTTTTTTTTCTGGCTCTTGATTTGTAGTCGCTTGCGAAAATGAGCTATTTGCACCATCTAATGACGAAATGGGATTCATAAAAATACCTAAAATTAAAATTAATGTTAAAAATTGCTTTTAAATAACGAGCGAAAGAGGATTGTGCGCGATCAGTTCACCCATCAATGTTTGATGGCTGTAGCTATGAATTTTTACTTTTTGTAGAGTGCCTATGTGTGTTTTTTCGCCAGAAAAAAGTACATTTTTCCAGCAGCGGGTTCGCCCTTTTAATAGACTATCATCTTTAAAATTTTGTTCCTCTACTAAAACTTCAACTTCTTTTCCAAGAAACTCTTCTCTTTTTGTAGTATAGATCTCATTTTGAAGAGTAAGCAGCTTTTGAAGGCGCGCTTCTTTCACCTCTTCTGGAATGTCATCTTTCCAGCGCATTGCAGGAGTTCCTTTTCTCTGACTGTATGAAAAGAGAAAAGCGCAGTCATACTCAATGGCTTTCATCACCTCATAAGTCTCTTCAAACTCTTCATCAGACTCCGTCGGAAATCCTACTATAATATCCGTACCAAGGCAGACATTTGGAACAATACTTCGAAGGAGGGCAACTTTATCAAGATACTCACCTTTAGTGTAGAGACGATGCATCTTGCGTAAAATGCGATCAGATCCTGCTTGGATAGGGAAATGGACAAATTCACAGAGGGTTGGCAGATCACGGATCGCCTCCATAAGATTTCGAGTGATATCAACAGGATGACTTGTCATGAATCGAATGCGCTCAATCCCATCAATAGCATCGAGGCGGTAGAGTAGATCATGAAAGAGACAGCTCCATTCGGGCTTGTCTTTGCCATAGCTATTGACATTTTGTCCAAGGAGTGTCAGTTCTTTATAACCATTTGCTGCAAGCTTTTTACATTCTTCGACAATGCTGTCAGGATGTCTTGAAGATTCAGGGCCTCGTGTGTAGGGAACAACGCAGTAGGTGCAGAATTTATCACAGCCGCGGATGATGGAGACATGCGCCTTCACGGGGTCCGTGCGTTTGGCACTTGTGTAATCAAGCTCATGCTCAAAGCGACTATCAACCTTTACAGGCTGCTTTCCTGTGAGCAGGACTTCATCCAGAATGGCGTTTAATTCATGAATATTATTCGTTCCTAGTACAAAATCTAAATAGGGGACTTTTTTGAAAAGTGTCTCTTTTTTAGCATTTGCCATACAGCCTGTTATGCCTATAACAGGGCGATTTTCATGCAATTTACCAAGCCTACCAATTTTGCCAAGTGCTTTGCGCTCTGCCAGATCTCGGATAGAGCAGGTGTTGAATAGAAGAAGATCTGCATTTTCTTCAGTGGCAGGAGTAAGGCCGCGGTTTTCAAGCATGCCTTTCATGATCTCGGTATCGAGTTCATTCATCTGGCAACCGTAAGTGCGGACATGAAATGTTTTGACTTCTCGCATTAGAAAATCTATAGTTTTTTGCATAAATTCTATGCTATAAGGTGTAAAGTGATCAAGCTGTTTCATTTTCTATTTCTGTTTCTCTGGGTCGGTACCCTGTTTTTGATGCCCTATTTGCTCAGGCAAAAGTTTCAGCCGGCATATAAGTTATATCTTAAATTTCAACTTCCTGTAATGATATTAGCTCTGATACTGGGAGGCTTCCTCCTCTCTACGAATCCTGAGAAAATGCGCTCTGGTTGGTTTCATATGAAATTGACAGGTGTTATTGGTCTTATTGGCTGCGATATTTGGTCTGGATTACTCGCTCGTCAATTTTCTCGCTATGGCCTTCAGAAGAGGCAGTGGGTCTATTTTTTACTGCAAGGGCTCATTCTTTTCTTTATATTTGTGATTTTGGCAGGAATTTTGCTTGGCAAAAAAGGGTAGGCCATTTATCCTTATTGTTTCATATTTTAGGTACGAAAAGGTTTTTAGACATGGATAACAAAGAAAACAAGACCACGTTGATTAAGAAAGAAGCAGTCAAGCGCGAATGGTTTATTCTTGATGCAACTGGCAAAACACTAGGCCGCTTTGCTTCAGAAGTAAGTAAAATTTTAAGAGGAAAGCATCGCCCAGACTACACTCCTTATGTCGATTCCGGTGATGGTGTAATTGTCATTAATGCAGACAAAATCCATGTGACTGGCTCGAAAAGAGTGACTAAGATCTATCGCTATTATACAGGTGCAATGAGCGGATTAAGAGAAGTTCCATTTGATGTTATGCAAGCACGTAAGCCAGGATATATTCTTGAGCATGCAATTTACGGTATGCTACCAAAGACAAGACTTGCAAAAGGCCA
>JAQGPK010000212.1 GCA_028293095.1 Chlamydiia bacterium
TCTTGTTTACCCCTTTTACGCTTCCTCTATTTTGGCTCATTCGCATCATCTCTCCAAAATCAGGCTTTTCTCCATTCGGAGAGTCCCATATTATTTCTAAAGAAAAGTTACTAGAGCTCATCCGCGATGTTGACGACGGCAATCTTCTCAACGAACATGATAAAAAACTCTTTTATGCAGTACTTAATTTCCGAGATCGCATTGCTCGTGAAGTGATGGTTCCACGTGTCAACCTCTTTAGCGTTCCTCATGACCTAACGATTGCAGAGGCTGCGGCACTCATTGAAAAAGAGGGCTATAGCCGAATCCCGATTTACAAAAACTCTCCAGATGAAATCATTGGGGTTCTGATGTACAAAGATGTCTTACTAGAGTACATGCGTAAGACCTTTGATAAACCAGTCGATTCAATTATGAAAAAAGTTCTCTACACACCAGAGACAAAGAAAATCTCACTACTCTTACAAGAATTTAGAAAAAAGCAGATCCATATGGCGATTGTCGTCGATGAATATGGCGGAACTGCAGGCATCGTGACCATTGAGGATATTTTAGAAGAAATAGTTGGCGAAATTGCGGATGAGTATGATCAGGAAAGCGCTCTCTTTCATCCTGCAGGTAAAGGGGCCTGGATTGTTGACGCTCGAATGAATCTGCTTGATTTGGAAGAAGAGCTCGGCATCAAGATCCCAGAAGAAGGTGAATATGACACAATCTCAGGATATGTCTTCTTTTGCCTTGGTACAATTCCTCAAAAAGGAGTTATCATCCATCATGACCAGTTTGAGCTTGAAATCCTTTCAAGTAACGATCGTGTTGTTGAGAAGGTAAAAATCACCCCTCTTGCAGTAACATAGCAAGGAGCTGTATTATTATTCTTTACTGCAAAAGAGCTGCAAGAGGTAGATATGAAAATAAGCTTTTGGATAGTTGAAAGCGCTATTAGTATTTTTTAACGCAAAGAAATACAGAAGGCGCAAAGACGCAAAGAGAAAACAGAAAGAGAAATGAGCTTTTGGATAGTTGAAAGCGCTATTAGTGAAATGCAATGAAATACACTTTTGGGGTATTATTGCAAACCACGGAGTGGTACCTTGCCGCGAAAGCGGCTACAGAAGCTAGCCGTAGGTGAAGAGCTTTAGCTCGAACCTACGGAATAGACCCATAAATCTACTTGAGCCAGGAACTGGCGATAGAATTCGAGTCGTTTATAAATTGGTAGGTTTAACATTCTTTGCGCCTTATTCGTTCCTTTGCGTTAAAAAAAATTCAAGAGGCCATTTAAAAAGGAGCCTATGGAGTCAGTTTTTTTACTTATCTCACTACTTAGCATAGGAGCATGCATAGGTGCTGGCCTATTTGCACTCTCGCAAAAGCTTCGCCTCACCTCATTTGAGCTCATGGCGAAAAATCTCCTTGATAAAGCACAAACAAAAGCAAAAGAGCTTGAGAGAGTTGCAGAAGTAAATGCCCATGAAACTGAACAAAAAGTAGCGCTGCACAAGCAAAAAGTTGAGCAAGAACTCCACCATTTGGAAGAAAAGCTAGAGCGTAAACAGCAAGAGATCGACAAACGAGAAAAGCAGCTCAAAGCAAAGGAAGAATCGTTTGAAAAGCGGCATGACATCAAAGAGAAAGAGCTTCAAAGAATCGCACAGCTTTCTCAAGAAGATGCTCGTCAAGAAATCTACCAAGCGCTGGAAAAAGAGAGTAATTTACTCTTTTTGAATAAACTACAAGAAATTGAAGCAAAAGTAGATCACGAAGCAAAGCGGCTAATACACACAGCCCTCTCTCGCTTGACAGACAAGCAAACTATCGAAGGAAATATCACAACTGTTTCCATCGAAGCGGAGGAAATCAAGGCCAAACTTATCGGCCGGGAAGGGCGCAATATCCGCACCTTTGAACAGGCAACCGGTGTCACTCTGATGATTGATGATACGCCTGGTGTTCTAGTGCTTTCATCATTTGATCCAGTCAGGCGCCACATAGCCAAACATGCGCTCCAAGAGCTGATCACGGATAGCCGCATTCATCCTGCACGTATTGAAGAAGTTGTTAAAAAAATTGAACACTCTTTCGAAAATGAACTCATAAAAATTGGTGAGACGGCAGCCCATCGTGCCGATGTTCATGGACTTCATCCGGAAATTCTACGCTTACTTGGGAGGCTCCATTTCCGCTCAAGCCTTGGGCAAAATGTGCTCGACCATTCAGTTGAGGTCAGCCATCTAATGGGCATTATCGCTGCAGAACTTACTCTCAATGAATCAAAAGCAAGGCGTATTGGCCTCCTTCATGATATAGGCAAGGCGATCCCTGCAGAACGGGGGCTCTCGCATGCAATTGCAGGACAGCTTTTCGCTCTAAAATATGGAGAAAAGGAAGAGGTCGCTAATGGCATTGGCTGCCACCATGACGAAATCGCGCCAACATCAATGGAAGCAGCTCTTTGCAAGCCTTGTGATAGCATTTCTGCAACCCGTCCTGGAGCCCGTACTGATAATATCGAAAAGCACATGAGGCGCCTTGAAAATTTAGAACGTATCGCAAAAGAGCTCCCAGAAGTTGAAGCTGCCTATGCACTACAAGCAGGCCGCGAGCTTCGCGTCTTTGTGCGTCCTGAAAGTGTCAATGATAATGAGGCTGCAGGCCTTGCTCGCTTGCTTGCTAAAAAAATCGAAGAAAGCCATGCCTACTCAGGCAAAATTCAAGTGACTGTCATCAGAGAGAAAAAAATCATTGATTTTGCAAGCCCATATCAGGCAAAATAGTATGATTTATAATGACCATGCTCGAACTCCAAGAGGTACACCATGCGCCGCTCGATTTGCTACATAGAACCTACATCTTCACTAGCTGGTGAAACGAATACATGGAAATTTGTTTATACAACATCTATCAATCTTCCTAAAAACACCCTTCTGCGCTTTGAAATTGTCAGTAAAGGGCGCTCAATTGACTGGCAAACACCTGAAACAAACCTTAAAAAAACCGCCAATGTCATCTATGCTATTATGCCGAATGACAAAATACTCCAAGCGGAAGCCATTGAAATCCCCAATAGCATTGTACCTCAATTTCAGTTTCAACTCCCTCAAGAAGTCCAAGCTGGAGCTCCCATTACAATATATATGGGGGCACCAAAAGGGCAAAAAGCAGACAAAAATGGCAATACTTGCCAGCTAATGATTCAGCGTCGTAAACCATTTAATCTCTACGTCGACCCAACTGGTAAGGGTAATTTTCAAGATCCTGAAGTCTTTACTCTTGATATCAAGGGTAATGAACTGCATACAATCAAGGTACTCGCACCCTCTTTTGCTATCAAGAACAAGCGCTTTGATGTCGTCTTGCGCTTTGAAGATAAGTATGGAAACCTCACCAGCAACGCACCCGAAAAGACACTCATTGAGCTTAGCCATGAGAATCTACGTGAGAACCTAAAGTGGAAGCTCTTTATACCAGAAACAGGTTTCATTACACTTCCTAACCTCTATTTTAATGATCCAGGCGTCTACACCATTGAACTCAAAAATATGCACACAAAGCAAATCTTCCGCTCAAGCCCAATCAAATGCTTTGCACAAGATACGAAGCAACTTTTCTGGGGACTCCTCCATGGTGAGTCAGAGCGCTTTGATTCTGGAGAAAATATTGATAGTTGCTTGCGCCATTTCCGCGATGAAAAGTCAGTGAATTTTTATGGAGTATCCCCTTTTGAAAGTGCTGATGAGACACCTAACGATCTTTGGAAAACTGTATCGCAAAACGTGGAAGAGCTAGATGAAGATGAACGTTTTGCAACCTTCTTAGGTTTTCAATTTACAGGCGATGCAGGTGCAGAGGGAACGCGCCATATTATTTATGCGAAAGATCAAAAGCCACTGCTACGAAAAAAAGAGCAGCGTAGCAATACCTTAAAGAAAATTTACAAACTCCATTCTCCAAAAGAAATCATTGCCATTCCATGCCTTACAATGGGTAAAGGACAGCAGTATAACTTTGAAGATTTCCAGCCAGAGTATGAGCGCATCGTCGAAATTTATAATGCTTGGGGCTGCTCTGAAAATACAAAAGAAGAAGGCAATAAGCGTCCAATCGTCACAACCGGTAAAAAAGGCATGACAGAGGCAAAAGAGGGCTCGATCACCAAGGCACTTTTAGCCAATAAACGCTTTGGATTTGTTGCAGGCGGTCTGGATGACAGAGGTCATTACGCCAGTTTCTTCGAAGAGTGTCAAAAACAGTACTCACCAGGGCTTACTGCAGTCCTTACAAACCAACTATCCAAATCCTCCATTTTTGAAGCTCTGTACAATCGCAACTGCTACGCGACAACTGGTGAGCGCATCATCGTAGGGCTCTCTCTTGCAGGCCTTCCAATGGGATCAGAAACTGACTCTGCACAAAAGCCAGGCCTTCATGTCAACCGTCACCTCGTGGGCTATATTGCAGGTACGACAAAACTAAAACTCGTGGAACTTATTCGTAACGGTAAAGTTTTAGAAAAATTCACACCAGACTCTCATATTCTTGACTTTGCATATGATGATATGACCTCTCTTCAAGAGGTTGTCCTTGATGCAAAAGATAAAAAGCCACCTTTTGTCTTCTACTATCTACGCATTCTGCAAGAAGATGGGCATATGGCTTGGAGCTCTCCAATCTGGGTTGATTATATCCCTGGTAAATTGAGTAACCAAAAGATGGCACCTAAAACTACAGCTAAAAAAGAGCTTCCTAAAGAAGCGCCTAAAAAAGAAGCTCCTACCGAAAAAGCTCCTACCAAGACCAAGGTAGCTGCCAAAAAAGAGGCTCCTAAAACGGTATCAAATAAAAAATTACCAGTAAAGACAGCGGCTAAAGCACCGGTAAAAGCTGTCAAAAAAGAAAGTGTGAAAGTTGCGCTAAAAAAGGTAACAAAACCAGCTCCAAAAAAGACAGCACCTCTGAAAAAAACCGTAACAAATAAGAAAGCCAAGCGTTGACAAAAAGTTACTTTAACTATATAATTCATTAACTTTTATATAAGTTATTTTACAGATTACTTTACGAGGAATTATGGCTAAATTAATTTTTTCAAACATCGGTGAAGAGCTCGAACTTGAAGATGGCTCTCCCCTCGCGGAGTCCTGCGAAGAAGCAGGCGTCCCCTTTGCCTGCACAGAAGGCATCTGCGGCACCTGTATCGTGGAAGTGGTCGAAGGCGGCGAAAATCTTTCAGAACCATCGCAAGCAGAAATTGATTTCTTAGGCGAGACGGGTACTGCAAGAGAGCGCATGGCATGCCAGTGCAAAATCAATCAGGGCTTTGTAAAAATTACATTTTAGGAAAAAGTTATGTCAACTACCCAACAAGAAAAAAAAATCACTCGTGAAATGACAATTGATAGCATTTTCACAGAGTTTCCTCATAAAGCCCAAAAGCTTGCTTCAACTCTTACAAAAGCAGGTCTTCACTGCGTTGGCTGTTCTGCAGCGACCTGGGAAACCTTAGAGTCTGGTGTTCTCGGCCATGGCATGCAAGAGGCTGATCTTGAGCGTCTCATCAACAACCTTAATGCAGTTCTCGCAGAAGTTGTTGATCTTGGTACTATTACTGTCACCCAGCGCGCAGCCGAAAAGTTCATTACTATCTGTAAAGCAGAAGGTAAAGAGGGATACGGTCTTCGTTTTGGTGAAAAGCCAGCTGGCTGTAGTG
Source organism: Chlamydiia bacterium (assembly GCA_028293095.1). Taxonomy (GTDB): domain Bacteria; phylum Chlamydiota; class Chlamydiia; order Chlamydiales; family FEN-1388; genus JAHFTM01. Next base: position 5,708 of record JAQGPK010000212.1, read on the forward strand.
GATTTGAGCATGTACTTGGTTTTTCAGAAAAAGCGGAAGCGAACGACACCGTTATTTCTACCCATGGTATTCAGGTTCACATTTCAAAGAACGTCTATCCTAACCTTTGCGGCTCTGAGATTGACTATGTCGATGGCCTTGAACCAGGTTTTAAAGTATCAAACCCTAATGCCAAATCCTCTTGCGGATGTGGCAATAGCTACGGCTACTAAGCTTTTCTCTAGTAACCAGGCTTGTTATCCGACTAGCCTGGGTTTTCTCTTTTCTGATTTATAGCGCAAAGCGAATCATTTATCCTCCTCAGCCTATCGAGAAATGACAAAAAGCTCGTTTGAATATGGATCTGTATGATCTTTTTTTAACGCAAAGAAATACAGACGCGAAGGCGCAAAGAGATTCAATCCCCTTACAGATCTATATTTTACGAACCATCTGAACGAACCATCTGAACGAACCATCTGAACGAACCACGAAGTGGTACCTTGCCACGTTAGTGGCTACAGTTGTTAGCCGTAGGTGACCCGCAGGGGAACCTACGGTATATTCAGGAGAGAGAATAAGAGCCAGGAACTGGCGACACCGAACCAAAGGTATATTGGAAAAGCTTATCTTTGTTCTTTTTAACGCAAAGAAATACAGAAGACGCAAAGGCGCAAAGAATAGCCACACAATGTATTTTAGAGGCTTTTTTAAATTTTTTTACCACAGAGAACACAGAGATCACAGAGAGGGTCCAGTTGGTCCAGTTTACTAACATAGGGAAAATCTTTAGTTCACCAAGATTGGCAACCCTATCAAAAAGGAGTAAATGGAGTGGTCCAAATTTTGAGGCTCATTATACATACATAAAGCTATTTTTTCTCTTTGCGCCTTTGCGTCTTCTGTATTTCTTTGCGTTAAAAAAATAACCTACATTATTACTATATCGCCCTTCTCTCCTCTCTCTGTGTTCTCTGTGATCTCTGTGGTAAAAAAAACTTAAAAAATCCCCTACTATACGGTGTGTAGCTACTCTTTGCGCCTTTCAAGCCTCCTGTATTTCTTTGCGTTAAAAAATCCTAAAGTTCGAGTCTGTGTCTTCTATGGTAAAAAAGCATGGCAGCACCATAACTCATGCGCATATTTATAGAATAAAATGAGAAGATTGCTCTGAAAGGCAAACTAAGCGAGCTGAAGCTCGCTTAGTGGAAGAACGTTTATTTTTTTAGATATTGCGCAATCATTGCTTCATGATTGCCATCAGAAATACGAGGAAATGCGAGCATCCCTTTTCGGATACACTCCTTTTCCTTTTCGGCTGTCGCTTTCTTTTCAAATAATCTACCTAATTCCTTTTCAATTTCAACTTTGGTTGCTTGATAGCCTTTTTCGTGAAACATTGTTAAATAGTGCTTCAACTCGCGATGATCTTCTTCTTTAATAGAAATATCCTCATCAGATGCAGTAATAACATTCAGAGTTTCTTTCTCTAATTGTCCAAGTGTCGTAATCCAAAAAGGAGAAACATTATCAATCATTACTTGGATTTCTTTTGTTGGTGGTTTTCCCTTTCTTAGTAAAATAGCATCAAAGATTCTTCCCTTAAAAACTGACATTAATGAGCGCTCAAATATGCCAAGAGAATGATTCACCCAGGCCTCTCCTGTTGTTGGCTGAAGAACTTTTACACTCTTCTCTTGCCTTACAGTATTCGTCAACACAGCGACCCCTTTAGCAAGAGTACTTGCCACCGCTTCAGTTTTTACAGCAACAGCTTCGACCTTTTCCTGCTTATCAGCTTTCTCGTTCTTTTCTTGCTTATCAGACTTCTCTTCAACTTTTTGCTTCTTTGCAGTGAGATCTTCCTCATTGCTCTCTGCTCCTCTTTTTGCAGCTCTTCGGACCACCACTTCCGTTTTAGGAGTGTCTACAGCTGCTACTGGAACTAAGTCTTCTTCTGAATCACTTGAAATATCAATGACGTCCTTTTTAGCAGGAGACGATGAGCTTGAACTACTTGATGAGCTACTGTAGGTTGAGAGAAGCTCAGACATTTTGATTGCAGCTTTTAGTTCTGCTTCTTCATCGATGCCAGAAGATTTGGTAGGCTCTACAGAAGATGCAGGAATGACAAGAGTGCCTGTTTTTTCTGGACTTGTAGATGGCGACCCTTCTTCTAAAGATGCGCGTATTGCCGCTTGTAGTGATTCCTCTTCATTATAGGAGATATTAGTTGAATTTATTGTCATGATTTAATCCTCATAGTATTAATTTAAAATAGGGACAAATCAAAGTATGATTAGCCCTTAAATTTTAATCAATAGACATTCTACTTTCGCTATGCGGAATAGATCGCATTCACTGCAATCCTTGCTGTCGCTGTATAGAGAATACTACGAAGGCCATACATAATATTTTGGGTTTGAAAACCTAAAATATAATTCGACATAGAGGTAATAGATGCCGCCACAACAATAGCAGGACCAAATTTTTTGTAGGCTTCACCTAAATTTTCAAAAGAGTCAGAAAATCCTTGACGTAAGGAATCCTTTTTCCACTCCCCTGCAAGAATCACTCTGAGAAGAGGCCTGGAAACTACAAGCAGCCGTACACCCCAAATAAGTCCTGCTGCCCGTAATCCAATGCCTGTAAGAGCGGCGTAACAAAAATAGGATTCTGGTAGTGTACGCAGAATAATCATAGCAAGTTCATGCACTCTCTTTGAAAAGTTACTTTTTATTAGCGTATCGACGTACGTGTCAAGACGAGATCCTTGCTCTACAGCAATATCTAGAACAACACTAATAAGGGGAAATGGATTAATCATATAGAAGAATTCTCAGATTTAATAACTGGTAGAACACAGAATATAAATTTACACTCAATTATGCAAGCTCTTTCCTTAATATTTTCTTAATAATTTAAACGGATCATTCACAAATAGCACCAAACTATCATTATCAATACTATAATTTAAGAAAGTAGTATAAGTTGATCTAGCAAGCAAGATGCCCATATCTATACAATAATCAATTATTAATTTTAAAAAATAGTTGATTTCTTTATACTATTGTGCAAAATGCGGTTATATGAAAAAAATATACAATCTTTTTGAAATTTTAGGCGAGTATGTTGTCATGGTGGCAGAGGTCCTTTGGATTTCACTGCGCACTCCACCATCGTGGTCGCTTATTCGAGAACAGCTCTTCGAAATGGGCGTTCTTTCATTACCCGTAATTGCGATTACTGGCCTTTCAACAGGGATGGTACTCGCGGCTCAAGCCTACTTTCAATTAGCAGACAAAGGCCTTGCAGGCACTACAGGACTAATGGTTGCTAAATCGATGCTTGTCGAGCTTGGCCCGATCCTCACCGCTTTTATGATTACAGGACGAGTAGGCGCTTCGATTTCTGCAGAGCTTGGAACAATGCGGGTAACAGAACAGATTGACGCTCTCTCCTCCATGGCTGTCAACCCCTTACGCTACTTAATAGCACCTCGTTTTTTAGCCATGGTACTCATGGTTCCGATTCTTACAACTTTCAGCTCAGGAATGGGTATCTTTGGGGGGTATCTTGTAGCTGTCGATCTATATGGAATGGCTCCTCACACATTTTTTGAGCCTCTTCCAATTTACATCACTTGGTTTGACCTTTTCTCAGGGCTTTTCAAATCACTTGTATTTGGTATCTTGATCGTTACAATTTCAAGCTTTCGCGGAATGCGCACTCAAGGTGGCGCCCAAGGGGTCGGAAAATCCACAACAAGTTCTGTTGTAATCTGTTACTCTGCTATATTAATTTCAAATTTTTTACTTACTATAGGTCTTAATGCCGCATACTGGATCCTCTTCAAACCATCTTGAAGAGTTAGTTGAAAAGCCGAGCCTTCCTCAAAAAGCTGCCATTGTCGCTAAAGACATTTGGAAAAGCTATAATGGACAGACCATCCTTAAAGGGCTCAACCTTACAGTTCCAGAGGGTAAAACACTGATTATCTTAGGACGATCTGGTGTTGGAAAAAGTGTAATGCTTAGGCAAATTTTAGGCCTCGAAAGACCAGATCAAGGCTACATTGAAGTGGGTGGTATTCGCATCACCGATCTTAAACAGTCTGAACTCTACCCTCTGATGGGCCAATTTGGCATGCTCTTTCAAAGCTCTGCTCTTTTTGACTCCATGACACTTGAAAAAAACGTCTCCTTTTATCTCGATCAACATGGCAAAAACATCAAAAAAGATGAAATCAAACAAAGAGTCTCAGAGGCACTTCTTAAAGTAGGCCTTGAAGGATTTGAAAAAAAGATGCCCTCTGAACTATCAGGAGGACAAAAAAGAAGAGCTGCCCTTGCTCGTCTTATCATTTACCAGCCTAAGATCATGCTCTACGATGAGCCCACCACAGGACTCGATCCCATTACTGCTATGCAAATCAATGAACTGATTAAACAAACACAAAATGAGCTAGAAGCGACCGCCATCGTTGTGACCCACGACATTAACTCAGCCCTCAATATTGGCGATCTTTTTGCCCTTCACCATGATGGGAAAATCCATCACCTATCTGACAAAGAAAAATTCATTACAAATCAAGATCCTATGATTCGAGAATTTTTTAAAGATGCCATCATTCCCGAAAAGTATGTACAGCTTATAAATGAGATAAAAATAAAGGATGCCCATTATGCGTGAAACCACACAAAACATAGCCATCGGCCTCGTCTCAACCGCTGCTGTCTTTCTTGTTATCTGGGTCCTTCTTTTTCTCCATCCATCACTTGGGGATAATAAAAGTCGCGTCCGTGTCCGATTTGCAAATATCGAAAAAATTGGCAAAGGCACGCGTGTTACATACGCTGGAAAACCTATCGGTGAAGTCATTGCCATCAAAATGATCCCAGAAGCACAACGCTCAGAAAATGGAGATCAAAATGATCTTTTCGCTTATGAGCTCACATTAGGCTATGACTCTAAAGTTCAGCTCTTTACAAGTGATGAAATCACAGTCAAGACTTCAGGACTCATGGGGGAAAAAACAATCGCTATTACCCCGCGCCGCATACGCGGCCAGGAGCCTCAACCTGTAGTATTCAATCAACTTATCTATGCATCTGCCTCAGATTCAGTTGAAGAAGCTTTTAGTAATATTCAAAATGTTACTAAAAAATTTGAACAGACCATGGATGAAGTCAAAGAACTACAAGCTGATTTCCGAAAGACTCTCGCCTCAATTACGAGTACGTCAGATGAAGTAAGAAAACTTATCAAGCAAGCAAGCGATGCCAACATCGTAGGTGATGTGAAGTCGATAATGACAAAAACTGACTCTGTCCTTACGACAATCAGCACAGGTCAAGGATCCATTGGCAAGCTTGTGATGAAAGATGATTTTTATATGAAGAGTGTAGCGACATTGCAAAAAACTGAAATTCTCTTAAATGACATCAACACCTATGGCGCCCTTTTTCATCTTGATAAAAACTGGCAAAGAGAACGAAAGAAGCGTACTGAAGCTATTGCTAGTTTAAAAAATCCACGCGATTTTTCAGCCTACATGGATACTGAACTTC
>JAQGPK010000079.1 GCA_028293095.1 Chlamydiia bacterium
TAGTTCTGAGACAATCCACTCTTCAGGCTCTCTTTGATTGTTTAGCCATTTGTTGATTTGTGTTTGTAGTTCTGGTGGCGTTACTTCACGAATGAGCTGTCTGATAGGGAGCACAATATCAAGTTCCTCTGCAAGGCTGTCAGCAGATTTATGGGACCTTAACATCATGAATTTTTCAAGAGTATCCGATTCTTGTTTTTCAGCCTCTTTTTCAAGAAATCGCATTTTAGCAGCTTCCACATCCACGCCATGTTGGGTTGCAAGAATTTCTAAAATTTCAATTCCTAATTTTCGTGGAGGATGTCTCCATAGATCGATTTGCATTTTTAGTTCAGCGGATTTTTTTTCTGTGGCTCTGTCGACTGCCGCAGCAATTTCTTCAGGAATATTGATTGTAAAATCTACAATTTTATCATCGGCGAGTAAAGACTCTGCAATGACGTCATAAGAAATTTCATTTTTTTCCATCTCAGCTATTTTATTGAGTGCATGAAGTCTTTTTGGCTCAAACTCAACTTGTATTTCTGAGTGGTTTTTATCGTAGTTTTCAAAGAACTCATTTATATACCACTTTTTACAGCTACTCTTCATTTCAGCTGTTGCATGGATGTAGTCGGTGATCCAATTAAAAATACTTTTCGGAGTATAGGCCCCCATAAAGCGCTTTCGGTCGCGCTTCGGATCAAATGCGCCTCCAACATCACTAAATACTCCTATCCCTGATTCCTTAAGTGTTGCATAGCCTGGTATTCCAAATTCATCTCCAAGTGCTAAGATAAGCTGATTTTTGTAGTTAATGCTTTCGTTACTTTGTGGTGTGAGCTGTGAACTACAAATAAATTCACGATAGCGTCCAAGTTCACGTAGAAGATAAGATACAAAATCTTGTGGCAGACCAAGGATGTACTCACTATAACTTGCAATGGCAAGATCAAAAACAGGTTGCGCACAGTGGGCAGAGGCACGTATGCACTCTATTATAAAAGTTGAATGTATCTGATTTAATCCTGGAGCGCCTTTTTCCTTTTTCAGTTTTTGAATGACATGACAGAAGGCATTTTCAATATTTTTATAAAAGGTTTCTTTATCTTTAGGGACTGCTAGGTAGGCAATTCTTTTAGTAATATGTTTAACTAACGTTTCAAGCGTAGATCTAAGCTCAGTTTTCAAAACTTCTTTTTTTAAAGTACTCTTTTCCAGATCAGAAATGTTGAGGCGCCTCTCAATTTCTTGAAGCTTCTGATTAATTGATGGCCAGTTGAAATCATCAGCGAAAATTGCACGGGGGTCAATATAATAGGGCTTTAAAGGATCATAAAAATTCATTTCATCGAAAAGATCCAGGAGCTGATCGATAGTCGCTTCTTTTGGTTTTGTTTGAGGAAATTCAACTTTCTGAGTACCTGTTGCGTAATGTGAAGTATTGATAGAATAGCGGAGATTAGGTAGAAAATCTTCAAAGAGATCCTTTGATTTTTTAAGGAGAGCTTTATAGGTCATAAGCTCCTCTAAATCATCTATTGTGAGTCCTAAATGTTTCATTGTTACTAACGTAGTGTCACGAGCGTTTTTGAGTGACTCTAATATCAGCGCTTCATTTTTCCACGTGATTGCTTGTAGCTCTTGGAGTAGGCCCTCATCTTCGACAAGAATTTCATTATAGCGACCTTGATTGACAGTACGACTTTGTTCAGAAGCCAAATCTACTCTTGTTCTTTTTATGGCCTCTAAGCGAGTATCCGTTGTTTGTATCTTTTCTTCCAAATCTATAAATTTCTGAAGCGCAACTCCAAGAAGAAGTCGTTTTGCAAAACTTGGATTATGTGGATGACGTAGGGAAAGATAGGCACTGACTTGTCGACTTGTAAAGCCCAAATCTTTTTGAGCTATACTTTCTAAGTCATGCAGTAAACAGGCTATTTTTTGGATATCTTCTTTTTCTGCGAGCAAAGCATTCTCTAGAGATCTTGTTTTTTCAATATAGGCGCTCATTCCTTCTATGGTTAAATAATTTTCTTCGGCATAACTGATCAGCTCGTTACTCATCTCAAGTGGCAGGGATGAACATAGCTCTCTCCAGGATGCTTTATCTTCTAAGAAGGTGGCGTATAGGGTGCTTTTCCATGTTTCTGGAGTTACGTATTTGTTTTGGATGGTTTGTACTAGCTTTGCTTCGTTTTCATCTAAGCCGTCAATTTCATTGAAAATAATATTTCGTTTTACTGTTCGTTCTATAGTTTTTAATAATAAATCTACATTATTACTGTTTATAAGATAGACAATAATTGCATCAATTCTTTTTTTTGGGAGTATATCGATGAAGTTGAGTGCAGTAGATTCACTGACATGAAGACACTCTTTAAAGCCATTTTCTATATCACGCGAGTGCCATGTAATTGTTTCAATCATCTTAAGTCCGAGATCCTGTTGATGGGTATTTGCTGCATAGGCACAGAGAGAGAAAAAAAATGCATCATCAAGCAAAGAACATACTTTTTTAAAGTCATTGGGATTTTCATGAAAGAGATTCTGCAGCACTATACACCCTTACTCTCTTGATTTATCGTAAGTACAGCTGTACTTATTTTGAATAATTTCTAGAAATTTAATTT
>JAQGPK010000004.1 GCA_028293095.1 Chlamydiia bacterium
CCCATGTTTAATAAAATCCTCGAAGGTTCAAGCGCGCCTGTTGTACAGGCAGAACCATGGCTCACCGCAACTCCTTCTCGATCGAGTTGCATGAGCAAAAGCTCACCTTCAACGCCAAGAAAAGCCATATTCGAAGTATTTGAGATACGTGGTCCTTGACCGTTGATAAGAACATCTCCAAGCTGCAAAAGCTCCTCTTCAAATTCATCTCGCAGTCTTCTCATTCTATCATAGGCATGCAAACCATCATGCGATAAAAGCTCAATCGCTCTGCCAAGACCGACGATTGCCGGAACATCTTCTGTCCCTGCACGACGCCCAAGCTCTTGAGGCCCTCCTGTAAGATAAGGCGCAAGTTTTTCTCGCCCTCCCTTTCGGATAACAGTGATCCCCACTCCTTTCGGCGCATGAATCTTATGGCCCGAAAAGGCAATTGCTGAGACTCCCTCTGGAATCGTAATAGGCTCTTTCCCTAAAAGCGCAACGCCATCAACGATAAAAGGAATTCCCCTTTCTAAAGCGATCCTTCCAATCGCCTCAAGATCTGTGATTACCCCTGTTTCATTATTCGCAGCCATCAGCGTAATGAGTCTTGTCTGAGGTGTCAGTGCTTCAACCACTTGATCAACCGTGACTGCTCCATGAAGACCTGGCATCAGATAGGACACCTTGCACCCCGCCGCCTCAAGCGCCTGCACTGTGTTATAACAGGCTGCATGCTCTACGCTTGATGTAATGATATGTCCTACCGGATAAAAGCCAAAAAGCCCTCGTAGCAGCATATTAATAGATTCAGTACCAGACGAAGTAAAGATAATTTCATGCGGTTTTACTTTGAGAAAGGAGGCCATACTATCTCGCGCCTTCACAACCAAGGCTCTGGCCTCTTGTCCAAATGAATGGGCACTCGAAGGATTTCCAAAGGTAGAAAAGGCATGAATCACGCTCTCTATCACTAAAGGTGCAATGGCTGTTGTCGCGTTATTATCTAGATATATTTTTGTTTTCATCTTCAGCTACCTCCACGAGCACAACAGTGATGTTATCATACCCACCTTTTTGTTTTGCTGCATGGATTAAACTGCGAACCTTCTCTTCAACTGTATAGGGCTGATTTAAAAAATTTTCAATTTCAGCTTTTGTGAGAAGATCGGTCAGACCATCGGTACAGAGTAAATAAATATCGCCAAGCTCTGTAAGAGCGACATTCACAGCTGGCTCAATCTGCACCTCTGTGCCGATTGCACGCGTAATGATATTTTTATATAGCACCCCTCCCTTCTCTTCGCTCTCGATCTTGCCATGGTCCACAAGTTCTCGGAGTAAGGAGTGGTCCTGGGTGAGCTGCTCTAATCGATGATGACGTAGCCTGTAAATCCTTGAATCGCCCACATGTGCATAGATGACAGATTCATTATGAAAATAAAGGCAGCAGAGTGTCGTTCCCATGCCTTTTAAAAGATCATGTGAAAGGCTCATCTCATGGACAAAATGGTTGGTATCTTCAATGGCAAGGCTGATAATATGCTGAATTTGGTGAAGATTCAGTGTCTCTACTTGATTTTCTTCTAAAAATTTACGGATATGAGAACAGAGAAATACGATCGCTTCGCGAGCTGCAACTTCACCAGCCTGATGACCGCCCATGCCGTCCGCAAGAACATACAGATGATGCTCTGGGAGATATCCCCAAACATCTTCGTTATTTTGCCGAACCAGCCCTATATCTGTGAGGCCATATGCAGAAAGTGTATAAGGCATTAATCGTAGCACCATAACCTGGCCATTATAGATCTCATCTCACTTTATCAAATCTCTCAAAAACTAGCTATGGATGTTTTTATACTTTAGATTTTACAACTTTCGCAATAAAAAAGATTCCACCCTCTTTCTTTTCTCGGATAATAACCAAAAAGGGATGATCACAGTTCATGGTAATTTTATCCTGTATCGGAGGCATTGACTTCAGGTTCATAATAACGGCAGTTGCAGCTGACGCTTCCGTTCCTGCTTCATTGAGAGAGAGTACTGCTTGATGAAGAACCTTACTAATCATCAAATCCTTGCCCGTAACACTCATCCCCGAAAAGTCAGCCTCTCGAGAAAATGCACTTTTCATTCCTAAAGACTCTAAAGATGCTCTAAGATCACATTGAAAAGTAATTGTCGTTTTTGGAAGAAAAAGTGAAATATATTTTTTAGTCGCAATTGAGAGCCACTTTTCAAACTGAAGGGAAGAAAAATTTTTGACAATTTCTTCCAAACCATTTTTTTGCTTCGGAAGAATAACTACACAAGAGTATTCAGGACCATCCCCCTCTTTCGCATACTCCAGCTCAATACCTTGCACTATCTCGTCCTGAAAAAAAGAAAAGGTGCCCTCTTGATGCATCATATCAACGCTACTTACCTCCCCTTCAGCAGAGGTAAAAGATGAAGGAGAGGTGCTTGCTACTTCAAAAGGGATCTTCCATGAATTTTTAAAATAGGCAGCGTTTAAAAGAACCATCTTTGTAGCTGAAGAGGCATCTTGTGCTTGAAGAAGAGTAGAAATATGACCTTTGGATTGTAGTGATACCCATCCATTAATTGCTGCAAGAGAGTCTTTAAAATTTTTAGTAAAATCAACAGAAAAAACCTCTGCTTGTAGTTTCGTCTCTAGCGTATCGATATAGCTTTGTAAAGGAGTATAGGAGCGATCAATGGCGATTGCTTGAAAAGAGTCAAAACCACCACCACTTTTAGGAAGAGAGGCTGATAAGAAAATTTGATTAGAGAAAAGAGCTGCCATTTCCTCTCTTGTCTTGCCCCTTGCACCTATATAGGCCATATCGAGCGCAAGCCTAATACTATAGGGCGAGAAGACAACATTTTCTTTTTGAGTGAGAAGGGTCTCTGTAAGTCTAAAAGAAAATTCATCTTGGGCGTGAAGAGAGACTGAGAGCCAAAAAAAAATAGTTGCAAAGAGCATTTTATAGAGCATAGAGCTATCTCCGAAAAGAGTACGTTCAAGCGATCAGTCAATATATAGGTTCACCATAGGTTAAGTGGCTTTTAACGCAAATAAAATTATATTTTAAGCCAGGAACTGGCGGCATTCTTAGTGTGTGTTTCGCCGGTTCCCGGCTCAATTTTTGTTTTTGTGTTCATCCCGTAGGTTCCCTACGGGTCACCTACGGCTAACAACTGTAGCCACTTACGTGGCAAGGTACCACTTCGTGGTTTAAAAGCGATTGCGTGGCTTGCAGCCTAAAGATGTATTCTTAATTTACTTGAAAGGTACTCACTTCGTGGTTTTGTGATACCCTCTAACAGCTTCTAAATCCTACGTATTCTGCGTAAATAAATAATTATTAGGACATACTGAAAAATCAATTAGATGAATTAAATTTTATGAATAAATATTTATTCTACATAGAAAAGAAAAACAAGAAAATGCCGATAGCATTAAAAATCGCATGCATCCCAATGGTCGCAAAGAGCGATTTTTCTCTTAGATAGACAATACCAATAAGATACGACATGAAAAAGAGACCCGCCATAAGCTCAATATTTGCAATTCCTTGCGAGGGAGAGTAATGAAAAGCTGCAAAAATACAAGAGGCGCACCCTATACCAATTTTTTCGCCTAAATAGTCAACCAAGAAATTCTGTATAAATCCCCGAAAAAGAAGCTCCTCTACAAAGGGCACAACTGTCACGATGATAACAACAAAACTCCAAAATAGCCAAGGAACCGCTCGCAGGCTTTTAATAACCGAAAGTGCCACTTGATCATTTCGAGGAAAATCCCCAAATTGTGTCACAATAACCTGAATCAGCTGAACGATGACCATTACAATCGGATAGAGAACCAAGCAGAACCCAGCACCTTTCAAAAATGAGCGCCATCGATTTTTTACACCCCATATTCTTGCTCTCATTTCTGCCGTATGAAGATTAGTAAAGCCCATCAGAGCGATAGTACCCACAACAAGTGCCACAAGCTGAGTCAGCGAGGCCAGCTCTAAGTAAGAGAGAAAAGATACAGTACGTCGTAAAAAATTGTAAATGAGATGGGAGGCTCCCAGGGAAGCTGAAAAATAGATCAAAATAGCCACAATTGGGCTAAAGACGCTCATTTACACAGAAGCTCAAATCGCCCGTTGAGGGAGCGAAAAGAGACCAAGGCGCAACGCAAGCGGCAAAAGCCCAAGTGTTAAAATAATAAAGATCACAAAAACAGAAGTAGTAATGCTGGCTTCCTAAAAGTTTGCAATACGTTCAATTTTCTGTGTCACATCACGTGCAAGACGTGCTTGCGCAAGTCCAACAGGAGAGCTTGCAAAAGCTGCTGAATTGCGTACCTTTAACGATTCGCTGAGTGCATTCTTTACCATCATATGGTTACTTTCGATAATTTCTTGGCGGATCATTTTAGGCTCACCACCTCGAATATCAATCACACGAAGACGAAGTTTCATGACAAGAACTTGCGCTTGATCCTGATCAATATGCGCCACATAAAGTGGCTTAATCGCCCCTCTCTTATATGGAACCTCTTTAAAGTCGACAAGTTCTAAAATGACCACGAAATGAGCCGGCTGGAAAAAGAGAAACGGCATCAGATCTTTGGATACAGAAAGCTCATTTTCAGAAAGATTAGTAAGTTGTTTTTTTACATCTTCATTACGAACTAAAAATAGGTCGCCATCCTTCATGAGTCTTGTCCGAATATCATTCGTCAACTCTTGAGGAACATTCCAAGGAAGCTTGCTGCTACATCCATTAATTACAGGAATAAAAGCGACATGCGGCTTTGCTGTGCCGTCATCATGATAGGGAAAAAAATCTGCATACTGTGGCTTACAACCAGCACAGACGAGCGACAAAAGAAGAACACATAGACGAATCATCACAAACTCCTTATAGAGAAAATCTCCCTAAAGATAGCAAATATGCATTTTTTCGTAGCTAAGAAATTACGAAATCAGTCATTTCTTATTTTATGAGCAACATTGCAGCAATACTTTCATTT